>JANXZT010000403.1 GCA_025355395.1 Betaproteobacteria bacterium | reverse complement strand
GCCCGATCAACAACCTTCACGGAGGTAATTCACCCCCTCAAACCGACCCCATCCCTACAATCAAATCGGCGCAACCCAGCACCGGCCCCAAACCGGTCACGTTCCCGAAATCGTCGGTCACGTTCGCCGAAATACGCAGTGATCGATCGCGCAAAGCCGCGCTCGTCACTTTTGGCGCCCGACAACCCCCCGCGAATGGGATGCCAAGAGAACACAAGGGCAACGGTTGCAACACCTGGGACAAGGGGAGCGCAGAAGACAGACGCAGTGACGGCTGAAGCGCCAGGAACTGCGAAATCAGATTCCTAGTACTTGTCACGCACACCCGAGTTGCCCTAAACTTCAGTTGCGTTGCCGAAAGAGCGCAGCGTTTTTGTTGAGAGATGCCGCTGTGGAATCGCCGCCTGGTGATTCGTGATGCAGCCCAAGGCTCCTGATTCCTAGAGCACAGCTCGGAATCGCGGAAGCCGCCGACCCAGATGAGGGTCGTGAGCGTGGGGATCGCCATCAGGCGGATCGCCACAACAAACGCTCGATCGACACTTGATCGCATCGGGACGTTTGCGACTCGGATCAGGGTCCGATCGCGGAATTGCCGCCCTTGGCGATTGCCGCCCTCGACCGAGCTTTCTATCGCAAAGAGACACTCTGCGATCCTGAAAGCTTGCGACCCGCATTCCGCCTTCTCGCGTTTTGTTTTGGACGCAAACGAAGACGGCTCATAGACAGGCGCAATGCTGTCAGGGCTTTGGCCTCGCAGAAGATACCCGGCGTAGCTCGAACGGGTAGCCCGAATACGTGACGTGGCGATTGACCGCGCCCGTGTTCGATGCGAGTGCATGCGCTTCGCTTACGTCCTTTCCGTAACCACCACGGCAAGGAGGACAGTTGATGCGCTATCGCGGAAACGACTTAGTGCTGGGGACTGACGGCTCTGGTCGTCCCGTTGTGCTTTCTGAAGCGGAGCGCCGGCTCCACACGTGGCTTACCGGGCGGACCGGCACCGGCAAATCGCGACTGCAGGCTTCGATGGTCTGGCAAGACATCGAGCAGTGGTCGCGATCGCAGCACGGGTTGCTTTTGCTTGATCCCGACGGCGAAACGTACGACCAGATCGTTCGCCGGCTCGCAGAGCATCCGGAGTACTCCCACCGGCCGATCGTCTTGATCGACCTGCGCCGCGACGACCATGTCATCGGATACAACCTCCTGAGGCGGCGCGCGGAAGACGATCCCGCAGTCACCGCGCTCAATCTGCTCGAAGCGATCACAGTTGCCTTCGGAGACACCGACGTGATGGCGAAGCCGACCTTGTATCGGACGGCGGTCACGATCCTGCGGGCCCTTATCGAGGCGGACATGAGCCTCGCGCACGCGCCCTTGGTCTTAGACCCCTTGCGCGTCGACTTGCGCGAAAAGCTCGCGAAGCACGTCACCGATCCGATCGCGCTCGCGAATCTCTCGCGCATCAACAACAAGAGCATCACCGACAAGACAGGGCGGCAGTTCGATGAAGAGACGCTCGCGTTCGCGAACCGCATGTTCGGTCCGCTCAGCAATCAGTTGCTGCGGCACATGTTCGGTCAGACGACCGCAAGCTTTGACTTTGACTGGGCGCTCGATATCGGCGCCATCGTGCTCGTCTCACTCGCCACCGAAGGCAACAAAGTGACGGAGACCGATGCGCGGATGGTTGGCGCGCTCCTTCTCGCCGATCTTTGGCAAGCCGCGCGGCGCCGCGGAAAGCGCGGCTGTGCCGCGGTGAAAGGCTTCTACGCCTACATCGATGAGTTCCAAACGATGCTCACGCCGACTATCGCGAAGCAGCTCGCCCGCGCTCGTGGGTATGGCCTGTACTTCACGCTCGCAAACCAGCTTGTTTCGCAGCTTCGCGACAACGGTGGACAGCAGGGCGACGCCATCTATCACGCCATCATCGGCAACACCGGCAACAAGATCGTCTTTCGTGCTTCGAGTGACGAGGAAGACCTGCGCCCGCTTACGCGTGCAGTCTTCCTCGGCGAGGTAGACGTGGACAAGGTAAAGAACGAGATCACCAGCTTTCAGGTGGTTGACCACGAAGAGATTCGCGAGGTGCTTCGCGGCGGAAGCACAACCGAGTCCAGAACGCGAACGCAAAGCACTTCCGTGGGGGCTAGCGAGGGCATCTCACACACGGAGGGTTTGCAGCACGGCTCGGGGTGGCAAAACGGCATCGGGGAAAGCGTTCCGATCGAATACGACGCGACGGGTGGCGGCGCCCTCGGCACCGCGAATACAAGCATCAGCGAAAGCGGGAGCGAGGCGACGAGCGTGCAAGACGGGACTTCCTCGTCGGAGACGTACTCGGCCTCAGCCGGCACCGCGGAGGGTCGCGCAAAAGGGACGAGCTGGTCGCAGTCGGTGCGGATGCGGCCGATCATCCGCGAGCGAGTGAGCAGCCGCACCTTCGAGAGCGTCGAAAACCAGCTCTTCGCGTTCGATCAGCTCATCGCCGGGCTTCCCGCGCGCGCTGCAATTGTGAAGCTCGCCGAATCCTCGGCGCCTATCCTAATGCGGACGCGCGACATGCCGGACTCGTCTTCCGGCCCGATGCTTGTTGAGCATACAAAAGCGCTCGCGCTCGCGCAATTGCCGTTCGCGCTGTCGAAAGCGGTCGCGGTAGCGAACCTTGCAATGCTCGATCGCCCGCTGTTGGATCACAACGAAGCAAAGGAAGAGGGCAACGACCTTCCGGCCTTCGCTCGCCGGCGCCGCAGTCCGCGCGATGAAGGAGCGAGCGATGACGCGTAGCGTGGAACGCGACCCGGTGCTCCAAGCGCGCGACGCACGGCTCTTCTATGGGTTGCTTGAGTCGCGGGTGATGACGCGGGCGCAGGCCGCCGGCCTGTACTTCGGCGGCAGCTACGAGGTCGCAAAGAAGCGCCTCGGAAAGCTTGCGTGCGCGGGCTATGTCCGGGAGCACCGCCCTCCGACCAATCCCGGACACTTCTTCCCGTCGCTCCTCTCGCTCGGACGGAAGGGATTCGATGCGCTGAGGAGCACCGTTCACTTGGCGGCGTTCCCTAAGATGTCATGGGAGCACTTCATTGATCGCGTGTCGCTCGCGCAAACGACGCTCGCGCACGAGGTCAAGCTCATTGATCACAAAGTCGCCCTGGTGGCCGCCGTGCGCGCCGAGCCACGCCTCAGGATCGAGGAGTTCCTCACCTGGCCCGCGCTCTTTCAGTTTGAGACCGACGAGTTAGAGGGCGGCAGGCGCTTCATCTTGAAGCCGGATGCCTTCGTGATGGTCTCCGATGGCAAAGAGGCGGAGCACAGCTTCTTCCTCGAATACGACCGCGCCAAGGAGGCCGGGCGGCAACTCATGAAGAAGGCGTGGGGATACCACCGCTTCTACGCCACCGGCGGTTTCGCGCGTCGCAGTGGCGCACCGAAAGAAGCGTTCAAAGAGCACCCGTTCCGCGTGCTGTACATCTTCCCAAGCGAGGAGCGCCGCAACGCCATCGCCGAACGGCTCTTGCAGATTCACCGACCTGACGATGTGCATACGCGAACGCCCTCCGTCCTCAAGAACCAGCACTGGCTCGCCACGAGCGCCGCCTACCTCGCCAACCCGCTCGGCCCGATCTGGCTCACCTTAGCTGAGTACTGGCGGGCGACGGAAGGGACGGCATACGACCCGCGGCAGCACTTCACCTCGGGGCGCATCAGTGCGCGCGACCGCGTGGTCGCCACGCGAGCGCAGTTGCTTTCCCTCTTCTAAAGGAGACATATCGTGCACCCTGTCTTGATCCTCGGCGGGCTATTCCTGCTTGGTGCCGGAGATTCAACTTCGAAAATTCCGTCGACGAGACCTGTTCCAGCACTTCCGCCGCCTGACGAGCCGGAGCGTTCCCCTTTCGCCCCGATGCCGGGGCGGCACCGCATCGTCGAAAGCCGATGCACGGTGCATGTCGAGGATAGATCGTACGAGGCGAAAGTCTATTCGCCGCCGATCACGCCTCCGCCCTGGTCGGTAGTGGCGGGGTACGACCCATATCGGTATGCGCATGTGATCGATGTCTACGCCCACGAGGAATTGCGAGGAACTGGAGACCTGGGCGTCAAGGTATTCGTCGGAGACCAACACCAAGCGGACCGCCATTCATTCAAACAGTCAAGAAATCCGCTCTGGCCTGATGACAAGGTGGAAAACAGAATAGTGCATCGCGTATCAGGAAGCGCTGATGCGGTGTGCTTTCTTATCGAGATCACCGCCCGCGATCTCTACCTCGATTTCTTCCATGAGCCGTTCGACGTTGAGGCATTGGCGCTTGATGACGGTACTTCGGCTGACGCTGAGGACAGAGCACTGCGGCGGCGGATCGAGGAGTTGGAGAATGGGTACGAACATGAGCGGGAGGAATTGCGGCAACGGACCGACTTGCCGCCACAAGTGATACGGCGTCTCGAAGGGCACGCGATGCGCATCTATGAGCGCAAGCTCAAGAAGATCATCGGCGAGGACTAGGAAGAGCCTCGCGCCTTCACCCGTATGGGCACCCCCGATGTACCCAAAACCGCGCGCGCCACCGTGTGTGCGTCGTGCGGCTGCGGCGTCGCCCTTTCCATTGGCAAGACAGGGGTGCAGGGGACGCATGCTCTGGCGGCTGGCTCAGGCCAAGTGAGCCTTACCGCACGCGGCGTGAGAAGTTCGGACGAAGAACTTACGAACTCGCTCGATGATGGCAACGGCGAGCTAGGGCCCACGGTGTCTGTTGTGCGCGGCTACACGGTGCGCGTGCGACCGAAGCGGATCAGTCGGGATGAAGCATGCGAGCGTCGCAAGATTCTCGCGGCGGTGATGGCGCGGGCGATGCGGAGGTAGTTCAGCATCCGCTTTCGGGCCTCTATCTCATGTCGGCAAGGGCGCACGGGCGTTGCGAAGGCGAGAATTAATCCATCGCTTGTCTTTGCGAACGTCCTGTGCGTGAGGCTTGAGATATGCCCGGCGCCCGGCTCAGATCAACTCGCCTTGTCCGTTCTCTTGTTCGGGAAGTCGCACTCTGCCGCCGTGTCGAATGGGATGCGCAAGGCCTTCGCGTCGAATAAGGGCAAGAACATCCTTTCGATCAGATCGCGATTGCGCCCAGCGCGCCGCCCACCATCGGGAAACTTGAGCAGTTGAATCCGCGTCGAGATCGAAGACCCATTCCGGCGATTCAGCCATGCCGAGAAGATAGCGATCTAGATTTCGGGCGAGTTTGACCCCGTACATGCAGCGTTCGATACCGTGAATGAGTAATTCGTCCGCGTTCAATCCTAACGCCATCAAGCCGTCCCGTAGCCCGCGCAATTTGGGGCTTGTTCCTTCGCCAAAGAGGTTGTTGGCTTTCCAACCACCGCGCCGACTCGACACGAAGCGCTCCAGCCCCTTGAGCGTCTTCGATGAAAATTGGAAGGTTCCAACCCCCTGCGTGCGCGAGTCAGTTGCATCGCGAACGAATTCGTAGCGAATGGCTTGGCCGGGAGCGCCGCCAACGAGTTCCGCGGGCATGCTAAGCCGGTCGTATTGATTTGGCCTTCGGCCGTACAGGCTCGTCGTGCCGATGTAGCAAAGATTCGCCGGCCTACCGATTGGCCTTCCCGCCATCGATGAGGCGATCACACCCGGCGATCCGGCATAGCGCCGCTTGTATTCGGCGATAACTGCAGGAGTCGTTGCGAGCATCGCAACGAGCTTGCCTGCATTCAAGTGCGAGTACGGAGCGATCGCCCCGCATACCGTCAAATCCGCGATTTCGGTTCCGACGGTCTTGCCGCGGGCAATGCGAATCACCTTGCCCAAGAGGTCCCTTCTCTCGGGCTCGCTTGGACACTTGTTCTCGATTTGGAAGAGGAGCGGAATGAGCTTGGACAACTCAAGGGACCTTTTGGCTCGAAAGAGTGGCATCTCTGCGCGTGCTGCGCACGCTTCTTCGGTCCAGATATCAGCCGCGGCTTTGTACTCTTGGGCCGCCATCAATCGATGGTGCTGAGCCTTCGCATCTGCGCCAACTCGGGCCATTGTCACCGCGATCTCCTGCGTCCAGCACCTTTGGTCTGCCGGTAGGAGTCCGTCCCGCACAAGATCGACTTTGTATATCTCACCGATCGCTGTCTGCAGGACTTTTGCCGCCCACCCCCCCCACTGCGCATCCGGTGAACTAAGGAGTGCGTCCGCGGCGAGGTCAGTATCCCATCCGATGAATCGATCACGCGGGCCAAGACGCACGGCTGCGCTGCTCAGCGCGGCGATGCCCATGACAGGATGGAATGGGGCGGCACGGTCTCTCACAATGAATTGCAGCGATCTCCCGGGCACGCTTTCATAGGGATTCGACCACGTGTGCCGGAAGTACCTCCAGATGTCTTGCGTCTTCAGCCCGGTCAGCTCGCACGTGCTGTTCGCGGAGACGAACTGGATGTATGGGTCAATCAGATCGGAAAGCGGCGTTCCGCTCGCCAGCTTTTCTGCGAGCGGCCTTCCGTCCCGGAGGAGGCAGATGACAGAGGTGCGCTGTCCACGATAGAGGCGCCACCGCTCCATATCTTTGACGAATGCTCGTACCGACTGTTTGGCGAGTTGTTCGTCCCTGCGCACGAGAAGGCGCTCGCGTAGCGCTTCGCGCGTCATGCCGGCGAGCGGTCGCAGCCCCCACAAGTGCTTGCGCGCGAACTTGAGTAGCCACCCTTGCTGCAGAAGGTCACCCAACACTCCAGTCAGGGACACGCCCCACGCGCGGTTATCGGGGTCCTTCATTCGCCGCGCGCGCTCCATTGCTGCGGCGATCAGTTCCTCCGTGTTAGAAGCATCAAGCTCCTCGGCAACACCGACTTCGCTTGCTGGGTAGAGCAGCTTCAGGGTGTCACGCAGAAACGTTGCCGGCTCTTTCGCTTCAATCGCTTCGGTAGTGAGTTGAATCCAACCTTTCATCGCTTCGCCAACAGCACATCCATCGCCTGGCTCCACTCGGTTCTGAAAGCCTCCAGCACTTTGCGCTCCACAGGGTTCGTAAAACTCGCCTCCGCGCGAGCCGCCGCGAGAACCGTCAATCTCATAGCACTTGCGAGTTGCACTCCATCAATTTCCTTCCCAGACATGATCGGTTCATAAAGTTGCCGATAAAATTGGTGCCTCGGATTCACGACGCCAACGATCGCATTGCCGACGCGAATAGAGTCGAGAAAAAGCGACGAGCCGACCTCGTCCTCAAGGAGGTGATATGTTGGTGCGTCTGCCTCTTGAATTCCGCGCAGCGTTGGATTGCGTTCGAAGAGCAGCTTGTAGTCCGCACGCACCGTACCGTTTGTGGTCCGCGGCGGCAGCGGCTTCATTCGCCAATCGCGGGCCGCTGCCACCTGCTCTGCGGATGTTGACGCTTTACTCAGCTTGATCGAAGCGAAGGTATCGCGCGCTCGCGCATTGAGTGCCTTTGCCGTCGTCTCCATGAATCCATTCAGCACCTCACTCAAGTACTCTTTCGGGCGGATTTGCTGCTTCGTGTGGGTGATGCCGAAGGCTTCGTCCAATACGGGCTCGAACCGAACCTCGCAACGCCACCAGTCGTCATAGTTCTCGCGCCGCTTGGCGCCCATAAAGAACCAGCCATAGTCCACCTCTCGGCCTGCCCGCACGATAGAGACCCCGGCACCGTCAGCAATGCCAAGACTTCTCTTTTGTTCGTTGCTGAGACCGTTCCACGCATCGACCGGAAGCTCAGAAAAGAGCACTTCAACTGTTCCTATCGGACTGTCCTCATCGCTCGGGTCAGAATAAATCTCGCAGGACCAGGATGATTGAAACGACCGGGCTCCGCTGTGAATGGCGTCGGGATGCAAGTACAGCGGATCAAGAGGCTTCACGGCGACGCCGTTGATCTCGATGACGAGCCCGTCGAACAAGAAGTGGCGGAAGATGCGCCCGAGGGCCGCACTCAATTTGCGGACAAGCGTCGTGGTGCGCCGGTTGTCCAGACGATCGCAGCGCTCCCATACGACAGTGGTCCCGTGCGCTGGCGAGAGCCTGATGGCGTCCGCCGCAGGAATCTTCTGCCGCACCGGCTCGGGGACACTCTCCACCCCGCCGGAAGCGATTTCATCGACATCTAGGTACGTGCTGAGCACGGACGTGGCCGATTGCCAGGTGTGAACGGTGACACGGCGGGCCTGACCAAGAGAAGCGTTCGGTAACCCCATACCGAAGCGACCGAGGCCATTGCGATCGTTGAATCGACCGCTTCCGCCAAACCGCATCGCCTGCACGAGCGTATGCCGGTCCATGCCGCATCCGTCGTCGGCAACCTGTACGCGGATGTCGGCACCCGTCGGCCCCTCGACCTTCTCGATGCTGATGCGAACCCGCCTCGCCCCGGCCTGAAGCGCGTTGTCGAGGAGTTCCGAGACTGCGCTCGGGGTGCTTTTGTATCCGGAATCGCGCGTAGACAAGATGAACTTGTCGAGCGCGACGATTGAGTTCGACATCTTGCTCACGGTACCCATCCCTTCATTTTCGAAACCCGAGCTGGCGAGCGGCCCGAGGGGTCGCCTCGGGCCGCTAGTTCGTGCGAGTTTACGCGCTGCTACTTCGCCGTCATCCGGGTTTGTTCGTCTCGTTCCATCTCCGCTGAGGTTGCGTCGTCGAGGGCGCCTTGCGACACGAGACTCGTCAATGCGTGCGAGAGCAGTTCAGACCAGTGGTGTCGTTCGGACTTGTAAAACGCAGCCCGGTGACCATCAGCGTCGATCTCTCCATCGGCGAGCACGAAGAGGAGCACTTCTAGTGCTGATGTCACATTACCGGCCGCCTTCGCGTAGAGGCGCGAGTAGAAGGGATGCGATGTGTTGAGCACGATGCGCTTCTGCTCGCCCATGCGTTTGGGGATGTAGAACGGCCCTTCATCGATGGCCTGGAACTCAATGTCCCACGGACGCTTCTTCACTTCCGCCGTGACTTGCTCCCGCACCTCCTCTTCACTGCGGCCGCTTTCCTTCGACCGGAGAGATACCTCTTGGTTGAAGTTTCGCTCGGCTTCGTCCTTCATCTCCTGCGACACGCGAGGGGTCTTGGTCTTGAATCGCTCGGCTTCGACCATTGCATTCGCTGCCGGAAGTTCGACAGCGACCTGCGCGATCAGATTCTTGATCTTGGCGTCCAGTTCGTTTCCGTCTTGGTCAAACTGACGACGAATGTCCTGGACAAGCGACCTCAGTCCTCCTGCATTCTTTCCGTCCGCCTGCAACTTCTCCATCATCTCGTCTTCGATGCGAATCTGTTGCTTCGAGGTAGTGATGCTGAAATACTCATCCAGTACCGGGTCGAAATCGATCTCGATCTTGATATACGCATCGTTGTTTTGGAACTTCGTCCACGTTGGCTGCACTACGTCGATCTGCCGACCTTCACGGCAAACGAGAAGGCCGTTGAGACCGCGCACGGGAGCAAGCACTTGGTCCCAGCGCTTGTTCTTCTGCTTAACACTCGACAACTCGTCCGGCGTTGCCCACGAGAATTGTGGGTGCAGGTATGCCGCCCGAATCTTGACCGTGCCGGTTCGACCGTCGCGCGTTTGGACATCGAAGGCGGTGTGAACGATCTGCTTCGCCTTGATGGTCGTCTCATCGATATACCTGGCATGCGGCAGCAGGAACAGCGGATCGACAGGCTCGCATTCAATGCCGTCGACGACGATGCGCACCTCGGGAATCCAGTGTCGATAGATGATGCCGAACTGCCGCAGAAGCCGCTCCTTAAGCGCCTTGACCTGAATCCATCCGCTCATGCGACGAAGGCGATCCAAATCCTCCAGCACGATCACCGTGCTGGACTCGACCTCACCGAGTGCCACGGCTCCGTTGGGCGTTCCTGACAGAAGCCACGCCGGCAATGGTGTCTGCTTCGACTTCAGCAATTCTTCGGTCAACTTCGTATCGGCGCTCGCCTGCGCCAACTTATCGAGGTCTATCGTGACGGCGTGCCACTGACCACCCTTGACTTTGGAGTACACGGTGTATTTGCAGGCGATGCTTACGCACGAACTCGGAAGACCGTAGCCAAACCGGCCAAAGCCGTTCCGGTCGTCCTCGCGGTCGGTGCCACCCCAACGCACGGCGTAGCCGATCATCTCCGGGTGCATGCCGTTGCCGTCATCGACGATGGCGATTTGCGATGGGTTCTTCGCCTGCGTCGCATTTCCTTTTTCGAAGCCGATACGGATCTCCACCGTGTTGGCGCCGGCTTGTACGGAGTTGTCGATCAACTCCGAGAGCGCCCATGCGGGGTCCTTGTAGCCGAGGTCGCGCATGCCGCGAATGAAGGCGTCCTGAAACACCACACCGACACCCCCACCCTTCGCCTTCTGCTTGGCGACGTATTCCTTCTGCCGCTCGATGGTGTCGATGTGGAGTTGGGCCTTCTTCATGATCTGCCTCTCAGTGTCGTGAACGGGTGCCTGTTCAACATTGTCCAGGCTCAGTTGTGTGATCGCCTCTGCGGCGCTTTCGATATCGAAACTCATTTTGGTGCTTCCTATCAGTAGGCCGGCCCGCGATCGGAGCCAGCGAGGAAGGAGGCAGTGTTGAGAAAGGGCGGCACGCCCCCGAAGTGCCGTTGCCCTTGGTAAGGAACTCGCCGGCGGCTACGACCACATCTTCGTGGTGTCGTCGTAGACCTTCGCCGAAGCCGCGCCCGACTTCACAAGACCGATGCTGTGCACCGCGCTCTGCTTCGTCGTGTAGCCCTCGGAACTAACGCAGATGGCTTCATGGTTGGCCGCACGGAATGTCCAGCGCCACTCGCCTTGTTTGTCTTTGTAGAGAATGAAATACATGGTGGATTGATGTGTTGAAAGTCAGGGTGCCTATCGGGCACAGGACACCATCGACGCACCCTGCGGAGGTCGACGGGCCTGATGCATCGTTAGACGGTCGCGTGTACCGCAGGAACCAGTTGCTTGAGCCTGCTGACGGCCGCGAGCTTCGTCTTGTTGACCGCTTGCACGCTGACGCCGAGTGAAGCGGCGATCTCGGTGTCGGTGAGGTCGAGGAGCACCCACTCAAGCACTTCGCGTTGGCGGGGTGAGAGGAGCGCGATCCCAGCGTAGAGCGCCGCCACCGCCTGGCGACGCATCGCGTCGGCGACAACGATGTCGGTGTCGTCGACGAGAAGGCGCGATCCAAGACCTTCGCCTTCATCATCAGCGTCGTCATCGAGCGACACGTTCTTGTCTTCAGCAATATCCCGGTGTTGGCGTTTCAGGAAACGCGCGGAGTCACTGGTGCGAGAGGCGATCACGACACGAAAGTGCGCCTCATTTGAGGCCGGCAACTCGCCGTTGCGCGTTGTAAAGCGAGCCAGTTCGAGCAGCGTGAGCTGTTCGAGGTCCGCTTCGAGATGGAACGCCTTAGCCCAGCGCATCCAAGGCTGGCGCCGGATCAGGCGCTGGTACTGGGGGATGTTGGCAGCGAAGTCCGCAGAAAAGCGGATCGCCGCCGGCGCGGGTTGAGTTGAAACGACAGAGGCCATAGGCCCTCCAAATAGTGTCATTGGGTGCATGCCCGAAGGCATGCGCTTCAACGACAGGAGGAGGTCCAGCCTCGGCGATTCAACTCTTTGCCTCTAGACCCGCTATAGGAGCCCGGTGAGAGCAGAACACCCGCCTGCGTATATCCAGTTTACGCGCAGGGGCAACACAACATCAACCCCCGCCGACAAAAAGAGTGCGGGGGTTTGCCAACGCCAAGCAGCCACAAGGGCGTGGCCGCGGCACGGCGCGCGCCCGGCCGTGACTGGCTCACGTGGTGAGCTTCGCGCACCCTATGCTTCGATTGGCATCCCGGGCGTGCGTTACCCTTCGCCGGCGCTCGCGGCTAGCCGTCCTGGACGACAACGACTGAACCTATGCTCTTTTGCTTCTCCTCCGCGGCTGCGCCGCGTTATCGACAAGACATCCTTCGCGCACTCGCGATGCCGAGCGGCGCCCGGCTGCAGTTCCGGTACGGATTACGCCTGGTTGCCCTTGGGCTGAAAGATCGCATCAGAGACAACAAGCTCGTGGGTACCGATGCATGCATTGCGTACCTCGACACCAGCAAGCCGGATCAGATACCCGAAATTGCTCCTGTCCGCGCCGCCAATCTGGTCATGAGTGAGGTGCAGGGTGACTTCTGCGTGCTGGAGTTTGCTCTGGCGGGCTTTGCATACGCTCAGGACCTGGGCGCGTTCAACCGGCAGATCAGGGCGCAGAACGGCAACCTACCTGCCTGGAGAGACGGCGCGGTGGCGGGTCACTTCTGCGAGGAAGTGACCGCAAGCGGCCTCCCGATCAAGTTCGATGCCGATGTCGGCGAGTGGCAGCAAATCTGCAAGAGGCTTTCTGTATACCCCGGGTACCAAGCTGAAAGAGTGTTCTACCGCCTGGAAGGCGTGCATGCAGCCAACTCCGGAACTGCCGTCCCTTGCAAGGACGCCGCGTTTCAACTGCGCTCAGGCGAACTTTACGATGCGCGACTCCTGCACTACAGCCCCGCCAAATTGGTTTTCCCAGCGCAACCGGAAAACAAGGACCTGAACTGGCTCTTGGCCGATGCCGACGACAAGACGATGACGTTCGTGGGCGCAAAAGCGCTAGCAGTCGATTCTGACTACGACCGGAAGATTGTTCGCTTTCGCGCCGCAACGACCACGGTGCCGCTCGATGCGCGCCTTTCATTCAGTCGTCGGGCGGTTGGTGCGACTAAGCTCGAGGAAGGCACCTGGGATTTCGACCTCCACGCGCGAATCCGGCCGCGCCGCTGGACGCAGACGTGGCAGGGTCTTCTGATCGGCGCCCCGGTCGCTATTCAAGGCGTAGTGCTGACGTTGGCTAGTGACAAGATCGCCAACCCTGCACTGATTGCGGTCCTTCTGGGTCTTGGCGGACTGGTGAGCGGGCTTCTCGCAACCTTCCTTGTGCCGCGCAAGGCATAACGTGTAGAGTGGAAGCATGAAAGCAGCACTTTCACGAGCAACCGCTACCAAGCTGACTCAGTTGCGTGCGCGGATCGGACGTGTCTTTCGACTTGATACGGCGGCGCCGGGAACGGCTTGGTCCGTGCCAAGCGCAGGGCATTGCGCGGCCGTCGCCGCGATTGTCAACGCCGAGTTTGGCGGAGAACTCGTGAGTTCGATCGTTGAAGGTCAGAGCCACTGGTTCAACCGACTCAACTTGGGCAAGCATGCCTTCGATGTCGACCTGACCGGCGACCAGTTCGGTTATGCGCCGCTGCGGGTTGTCACGGCCGAGGAACTATTTCCTGCCGCCCAGCGACGCTCGACTGACGAATTGAACGACGAGACACTTCGGCGAGCACTTCTCCTCGCCAAACGCGCCGGCCTCGATGCTGCTGCTCGAAAACTCGCGAGGTCGGCGGCGGCTCGCGAACTGATCGCGGCCTAGCTCTCGCGCGGGTCGCTAGGCCCGGGAGCCTTCAGGACTCTTAAAAAAAGCGCCGGCGGTTAGCCAGCGCTCAAGTTTCCCTCTAGTTTTCGAACCGTCTCCGCTACCGGTTCGACGGGTTCTCCGTTCAACGTAGGCGGTGTTGCGTCTCACTTCAATCAGCACGCCCTTTAGGTGATAGACACAGTTTCGCATCGGCGCGACGTGCCGTGCTGCTTTCTGGGGAAGGAACAAACTCAAGCGCGACAGAAGTGACGATGGCTCAGGGACTACGTCCCCTTCGACGCAGGAGTCTCAAGCATCCTCAAGATTTTTGATGCCGCCTTCGGGCGCACCCGGCCAGTGCGCTCCCACCGAGCCCAACTTCCCTCATCGATTCCTGCGCGCCGCGCAGCCTCCTTGATCGATAGGCCTATGCGACGCCGGAACTCCGTCATGCGCTCGGAGAGCGTCATCGGCGTGGGGTGAGGGTCGTACCCGAGGAAAGCAATGATCGTCGGCCAAAGGGCGGTTGGCGGCTCCGTGGCGCCCTTCTCCCAATTGAGCACCGTCGCAGCAGACACTGCCATTAGGGCCGCGGCTCTTGCTTGCGTAAGCCCCCGGTCACACCGAACTTTGCGTATGTGCTCGCCGACGGTAGTAGGCGGTGGCGCGACCCGCTCCCTAGACACTTTCCGGTTCATCTTTACATATGGCAAGAAGGCAACGCGTCCATGCCCCTGCGGCCACCTCGGCAGCCCCTTGCACGCGTGCCGCTGCACGCCCGATGTGGTGGCGCGCTACCAGGGCCGCATCAGCGGGCCGCTGCTCGACCGCATCGACGTCCAGGTCGAGGTGCCGGCGGTCGCGCCCGAGGCGCTGTCGGCGGCGCCCGACGGCGAGGCCAGCAGCGTGATTGCGCAGCGCGTCGCCGCGGCGCGCACACGGGCGCTGGCGCGCCAGGGCGGCCTCAATGCGGCGCTGGCCGGCGAGGCGCTCGACCGGCACTGCGCGCTCGACGCCGCCGGCACGCAGTTCCTGCGCACCGCGGCGGCGCGGCTGGGCTGGTCGGCGCGCGGCTTCCACCGCGTGCTGCGCGTCGCGCGCAGCATCGCCGACCTCGCGGGCAGCGACCCGATCGCGATCAGCCACCTCGCCGAGGCGATCCAGTACCGGCGCGTGCTGATCCGAGCGTGAGCGTGCGACGCCGCTTCAGGACGTCTTCAGGAAGCCGAGGTCGCGGCTGAAGTTGTGCAGGTTCGGGAACACCGTGTCGAGCTGCGCGTCGTTGGCGCCGAACCACTTGCCCAGCGTGCTGCCGATCGTGTCGACCGAGGTCACCGGCAGGTAGGCGTTGTTCGCGGAATCGGACAACGCCATGCCGAACTGCGGGAAGCGGCCGAAGATCTCGCCGCCGTTGACCGCGCCGCCCAGCACGAAGTGGTGCCCGCCCCAGCCGTGGTCGGTGCCGTCGCCGTTGCTGGTCAAGGTGCGGCCGAAGTCGGACGCGGTGAACAGCGTGACGTTGCTGCGCATGTCGCCGCCGGCCAGGCCGGCGAGCGCGCTGTCGAAGTAGTTGAGCGCGTGCGAGATGCGCGCGAGAAGATCCGCCTGGTTCGTGTTCTGGCCATCGTGGGTATCGAAGCCGCCCATCGAGACGAAGAACACCTGGCGCTTCGTGCCCAGGCCAGTGCGCGCGCCGATGATGCGCGCGACGGTCTGCAGTTGCTGCGCCAGGCTGTTGGTCGCCAGCGCGTTGTTCGACGGCTGCAGGTACTGCGTCGGCGCGGTCACGGTGGACGCGGCGAAGGCAGTCTGGAACGTCGCCTGCGCATCGACCGAGCGTTTGACGATCACACCGTACTCGTTCGCGAACAGGTGCTGGTTGCCGGCGGTGACGATTCCCTTCAAGGTCGCCGACGCGGTCGACGAGCCGAACAGGTTGCCCGAAAGGCCGCCGATCGGCGTCGCGCCGTTGTTGCCGACCTGGTACTGGAACACCGTGTCGCCGGCCGAGAACACCGCGTTGCCCGACACCGAGATGCTCGTGAACACCGTGTTCGTGTTGCTGCTCGCGACCAGATCGCCGAGGTGGCCGCCCCAGCCGACCTTGACGCCTTCGGGCCCGAGCGCCTGCCAGGTCGACTGCTGGTCGTTGTGCGAGCCCAGCGCCTTCGGCCGCGGCAGCACGTTGGCGACGTACTCGGCGCGCGTCAGCGGCTGCACCAGCGGGCCGGCGTTCGCGAGGATCGCCAGCCGGTTCGCCGCGAACAGCGTCGCGACCTCGGGCATGCTCGGGTGCAGTGCGTACGTGAACGCGCCGTTCTCGGGCGAGACGGTGAACTTCGGCATGATCGCGCGCACGCCGCCGAGGCGGTCCGGCGATGCCGCCGGCGCGCCCGCGACCACCGCCGTGCCGGGCGCCTTCAACGCGATCGATTCCGGCGCGACCGAGCGCATCCGCGTGTACTCGTCGAACGACAGCGCATCGGTGCGCAGCACCATGTTCGACGCGTCGTTGCCGCCGTACAGGAACAGGCAGACGATGGCCTTGTAGTCGGCGGTCTGCGCGACCGCGGTGTTCAGGCTCGCCAGGTTCAGCGCGAACGGCGCGGCCGCCGTGCCGACCGAGCCCGAGACGATCGATGCGGTGCGCAGGAAACGCCGCCGCGAGGCATCGAGACGCGAGGTTTTCAGCAGCATCGGGGTCTCCTCGTCACTTCTGGATCAGGTAGTCGGGCGCGGCCATCGACAGGAACACCGCGAGGTAGACGCGCTGCAGCTTGGCGCTGTCGATCGCGGCCTGGTTCGTCGGCGGCTGGGTCGAATCGGGGGCGCTGGCGCCGGCCGGCGTCGGGTAGAGCGGCGCGGGGATTCCCCGGCTCGTCACCGCGGCGACGATCTGCGCGCGCAGCGCGTCGGGCAGTTGGCCGCTGAACAGCAGCAGGTTCATGCGCTCGACCAGGTCGGCCGGCACGGTCGCGAGCGCGAGCTCGGCCGAGTAGTCCTGCTGGATGTCGCGCGTCGTGTCGACCTGCACGATGCCGCGCATGTAGTTCATGTAGCCCGCCACCGACACGTCGTGCACGATCTGGAATTCGGGCGCCACCAGCCCGGCGGCGGCGATCGGCTGGCTCGACGGTACGTAGCCCGGACGGTAGAAATTGAACACGGTCGGCGCCGACAGCACGGTCTGGTTCAGGCGCGTCGCCGGGTCGTCGGTGTTGCCGATGCCCGTGAAGCGGCCGGTCCGGGACGCCGCGTTGAACGCGCGCAGGAAGTTCGCCAGCCGCACCACCGGCTCACGCACCTTGCCGTAGCTCGGCGAGCTGCTCGTGTTGCGCGCCTCGGGGTCGAGCAGGATCGCCTTCCACACCGCCTTCATGTCGCCGCGCTTGCCGGCGCCATTGTCGTTGAACGCCGCGGCGACCCGCGCCACGTACTGCGGGCTCGGGTTGCTGGTGACCAGGCGCTGGATCAGCTGGCGGCCGATGAACGGGCCGACGTTCGCGTGGTTGAACAGCGCGTCGAGTGCGATCTTCGGCCGCCAGCTGATCCAGCGCCTGGTCACCAGCAACCCCAGCCCGCAGTACGTGGCGCGCGTCGCGGCGGCGTTCAACGACAACGGCGGTGGCAAG
>JANXZT010000339.1 GCA_025355395.1 Betaproteobacteria bacterium | reverse complement strand
GCGCTCGCCGACCATCGACCAGCCGCCGGGAGCGAAGTCGGTGCCGCTGGCAAAGAAGCCGACCGCCTCCTCTGCCGCGTTGGGCGCCGCATCGCCGCCGAATAGACCGCCAATGCCGCCGAACAGACCGCCACCGCCGCTTCCACTGGCGCCCACCGACAACAGCGCCGCCGACGCCCTGCCCGCGGCAACTGAGAGCGCAGACAACGCGGTATCCGTTGCCAGCGTGGTCCCGCTCAATTTGAGCATCGAGGCATCCGCCGCAGATGATCCGCTCTTGCCGCCGAATGCCTGAGCGAACAGTCCGCCCAGACCGCCCAGCGCCCCGTCTTTGCCGAACAGCGTCTCCGCAATGTTCTTGGCGGCGATCTGACTGATGGATTTCTCGATCGACTTCGCCATATCAAAAAACGCCTGCTTCACGCTCTTGGTGCTTGCGCAGTTCGCCCGTCTTCTCCGCGTGGCGGAGGTAGTTCGAGACGCGTTCCGATAACTTGAGGTCCATGCTTGCTCCTGTGTAGTGGGGTGAGAGGGGTTTAGGCGCCGTACAAATCCAAAAGGGCGTGCTGCCGTTTGATCCAAAGCTGGGTCTGCGCTTTGGACTGATAGGCCACCGCGCTCAAGGCGCTTTTTCCGCCGGAGGCGACCCAAACGGCGAGCCGGCTCAGCACCTGGCCGTAGGTAGCAACGCCGTCGACCAGGCCGGCTTTCAAGGCCTCGGCAGCGCCCATGACGCGGCCACCACCGTAGGACGCCCGCACCGTCGCCGCCGAGACGCCACGGCCGCGTGCTACATCACGCACGAACTGGCCGTAATAGTCGTCGATGCGCGACTGCATGTAATCCTTGGCCTCGGCCGACAGCGGTTCGAACGCATTGCCTTCCACTTTGTACGGTCCGGCGCTGATAAATGTCGTCTTGATGCCTTCCTTTTTCATCGCCGCGGAATAGTCGCGGTGCATCGCGAATACGCCAATGCTCCCCACTTCGCCGGAAGGGGTCGCATAGAGCTTGGTGGCCGCGCTGCCAATCCAGTAAGCCGCCGACGCGGCCAGGCAGTTGGCGATGGCATACACCGGTTTGCGCTCGCGCGCGGCATGGATCACCGCCGCCAGTTCCTGAACGCCCGTAACTGCCCCTCCTGGCGAGTCGATGTCGAGCAGGATGCCGCTGATTGAATCGTCCGCGAGCGCCGCGCGCACCTGCCAGGTGATGGATTCAGTAGAGATCGACCCGCCCCCCAGCAGGGCGTCGAGGAAGTCCCCACGCTGACTGACGGTGCCATGGAGCGGGATCACCGCCAAGGTCCCCGCTGCGGCCCGGCGCGGCGTCCGGGAAAGGGCGGCACGGGCCTCGATCGCCGGCCGCGCCTCAATGCCGCGCGCGCGGGCACTCAACAGCTGCAGCGCAACGAGGCGGCGCGGGTCGATGGCCAGGGGCGTGTCGTACATGGTCAGACCACCTGCGCCACGGTCGCGGCGTCGCTGGGCATAACGTTGCCGTAACGACCGCCCACGCCGAAGATGAAGCCGGCGATCTGGCTGGCGGCCGTGCCGACGGTGATCGAGAGCCGGATAAATGGCTTCGCACCGAGCTCCACTGCCGGGGTCAAGCGAATGACGGCCTGGCGGTTGTTGCCGCCGCCGGCGACCAGCTGCGTGATCGCCTTGGCCGGTACGTCCGCGGCGCCGGGCCCGACTGCGTCCGTGGCCTGCTGCAGCTTGGCATCGACGGTCGCGCTCGCCCCGAAGACGCCGACATCGACGAGGGCCATGCAATTTAGAAAGTCCATCGCGTTGACCCAAGGTGAAGTCGCGGTCCCGGCGGCTTGCGAGACAGGATCGATCGCGGCCCTGACAAAGAGGGGTCTGGTGGAATCAGCCATGCGTGCTCCTTCGGGGTTTAGCGGATCATTCGTCGAAATAATGTGGGTCGGCGGCGCGCAGCTCGGCGCGCCATTGCTGCGCTTCGGCTCCTCCCTGATGCGAAGCAGCGTAGCGGGCGAGAGGGTTTCGCGACTCTGGGGCGAGAGTCGCAAGCGCGCCGACAGCGCGACCATGCATGCCAGCCACCCGGCGAGCGGATTGCCGGCAGCGTCGCATCCTCTGACTCTGGCGCGCCCGGTTCGATCCTCTGATTGCTTGGCCGAGTCATGGCACGTCTTGCACAATGACTGCCAATTCTCGCTGTCCCAGAACAATGTCCGATCGCCTTTGTGAGGATTGATGTGATCGACGACCGAGGCGGGGACCAGGTGGCCTTGCTGCTCGCACATTTTGCACACGGGATGGCGCCGCAGATAAGCCGCGCGCGCTTTCTGCCAGGCGGCGCCGTAGCCCCGCTGCGCAGCGGTTGCGCGCTGCGTAGTCTGGGGTCCCGAGGGAGGGGGTTTCAGGGTCATCAATCGCCTTCCGCCGTACGGTCAAGGTCGATCCGCATGAGCCGCACTTTCCAGTTGACGACGTGAAACGCCTCGATGATGCCGCTCGCGTCGTATCCCGTCACGACCAGCCGGCCATTGCGCGCCTCCCCGCGCTGCATCACATTGCCGCGACGCGCAATGTGGTCCTGCAGATCGCGCACAGTGATGCCGGCAAGTTTTGCGGCCTCGGAAGTTGTGAGCCAATTAATCACCCTTTCAATTAACGCACGGAAAGCACAGGCCGCAAGTGGGGAAGGCGCGGGAAACAAATTTTCAGATCTGTTTCCTTGCTCGGCGTTGCATCGCAGGTGGCCGCCTCCGCGAAGTCCCCTTCGAGCAGATCCTCGGCGCGCTTCAGCATGTAGCGCAGCTTGTCCCGGCCACATTGCCCCTCCAGGTGCGGCCAGAGCTGTTCTTTGATCTCGCTGGGTTCAGCGCCCGCGTTGGCGGCATCGATTACCCGCAGCAGGTCAATGTAAAACCCGCGGTTCTCGCCCGCTTTGTTCAACCGGCGCGCCCGCACCTGGCGATGCGCCTTGCGCCAATCCCGCGCGAGCTGGCTGGCGGCGATGCGAGCGTCGTTGAACTGCCCGGTGAGCGGTTGGGCGAGGTTGATCTCGAAGGTAACGATCGGCGGCGCCGGGAGGGGCACGGCGGCGCGCTGCCAACACGGCGGCTCGGCGCGCGCGGGAGGCACCAGCTGTTGCATGCCCCATCGCGCGGCCAGGTGCGCCGCGGTGGGCTTGGTCGAATCCGTGAGGCTGGCGCAATCCGCCGCATACGCTTCAGAGCGCCGACAGAGCTCCCACGCGATTGTCGCCATGTCCACCGCCTCGGCATCGGGGTACTGCGCGGGATCGCGCCAGTCCGCCGCTCGCCAAGGTTCGACGGCGTGGTTACCCGGCATTCGGCGTCGCCGGCGCAGCAAGGTGAACACCACCAGCGCGCAGTGCCTTGAGACAGCCGGACATGGCCGAGGCCGCCCCCGCGAGCAGTTCGAAGACGTTGCGCGCGGTGATAGAAATGGGGCGTGACGTACTACCCGAGATGCGCCCACCGGGTTCGCGCATCGCCCGCGAGACGGTGAGCGAGATCGGGCCACCACACTCAATAACGGACAACAGATCGCATAGTGCTTGCGTTTGCTTGATGCCGTCCGCCGTGCGGCTCTCGGTCAGCGCCGCGAGCATGTACGCCTTGCCGATGTCCACCCAGTTCGGCAACAGTGCCTTGGGTGAGGCCTTCGGTTTGGTTTGCTGCTCGTCATCAGTGCCCGGCGCCGCAGGGACATCCAAGCGCCTGCCCGGTGTGGCATCGGGCACAGCGCTCGACGCAACAGTTTTCAACGTGGTACTGGCCGAACTCCACGCCACAGTCGCGGCATCGCGCGCGCCCCGCCGGGTGGTCTTTGCCATAGGGAATCCGTTGATAGGTGTCGCCGGCGATGACGACCGTCGGCTGTTTTTGTGCTTCGGCAATCTGGCCGGCCCAGTGTTCCTTCCAGGCTTGAGTGCCGGGAATCGGCTTC
>JANXZT010000351.1 GCA_025355395.1 Betaproteobacteria bacterium | reverse complement strand
TGAAGCCGTCCTTGTACAGCTTGTACACCAGGATCTCGGTCGCCTGCCCCGGTCCGCCGGAGGTCGCCGCGTCGATGATCCCGAACGTTTCCAGGAACGCGTAGACGATATTGACGACGAGGAGGAAGAACGTCGTCGGCGACAGCAGCGGAAAGACGATCGTGGCGAAGCGTTTCACGGGCCCGGCGCCGTCGATCGCCGCCGCTTCGAGAAGGGACTTGGGTATCGACTGCAGGCCGGCGAGGAAGAACAGGAAGTTGTAGCTGACCTGCTTCCACACGGCGGCGATCACGACGAGCAGCAGCGCCTGATCACCATTGAGAAGGTAGTTCCAGTCGACGCCCGCCCGCTTCAGCCAGTAGGCGACGATGCCGATTGTCGGATTGAACAGGAAAACCCACAGGACCGCGGCAATGGCCGGCGCGACCGCGTACGGCCAGATCAGCAGCGTCTTGTAGGCAGTCGCTCCGCGCACGACCCGGTCGGCGAAGACCGCCAGCACGAGCGAAAGGGACAGGCCCAGCCCGGCGACCAGCAGCGAGAACACTGCGGTCACCTTGAACGACGCGAGATAATGCTCGTCGGCGAACAGTTCGCGAAAGTTGTCGAAACCGACGAATTGCAGGCCGCCGCCGAAGGCGTTCTGGATGAACACCGACTGGTAGATCGCCTGACCCGCTGGCCAGAAGAAGAAGACCAGCGTGACGACGATCTGCGGCAGGATCAGCGCGTAAGGCAGCCACCGCGATTGAAAGCGTGCGCGTTTTTCCATCGCCATCGGGTCACGCTACGCGTAAGTTCACTTGCGTCACCGCGGAGCCGCGGCGACGCGACGCACTTTCACTCCTTCGCGGTCTTGGCAAAGCGCGCGATCTGCTCGTTGCCCCGCGCGACCGCCGCGTCCAACCCTTCCTTCGCCGTCTTCTTGCCACCCCACACGTTCTCGAGCTCCTCGTCGATGATGTCGCGGATCTGCACGAAATTGCCGAGACGGATGCCGCGCGATTTGTCGGTCGTCTTGACGATCATCTGCTTGACCGAGACATCCGTGCCGGGGTTCTTCTCGTAGAAGCCGGACTTTTTGGTGAATTCGTACGCGTCGAGCGTGATCGGCAGGTAGCCGGTGGTCTGGTGCCACACCGCTTGCCGCTCCGGATCGGACAGGAACTTGAAGAACTTCGCGACAGCCTTGTACTCGTCCTTCGACTTGCCGCCCATCACCCACAGCGACGCGCCGCCGATGATGGTGTTTTGCGGGGCGCCGGCGACGTCCGCGTAGTAGGGCAAGGGCGCGACGGCGAACTTGAACTTGGCGTTCTGCTTGATCGTGCCGTAGGCGGCCGACGACGTGGTCAGCATCGCGCATTCGCCGCTGAAGAACTTCGCCTCCGGCTCAGTCTTGCGGCCGGCGTACGTGAAGTAACCCTTCTTCGCCCAATCCTGCATGTTGCCGATGTGCTTCACCTGCAACGGGCCGTTGAACACGAGTTTCGGGTCGGTGCCACCGAAGCCGTTTTCCTTCGTGGCGAATGCCGTGTTGTGCCAGGCGGAAAAGCTCTCGAGCTGCACCCACGACTGCCAGGCGGTCGTGAAGCTGCAGGTCGACGCGCCCGACACCTTGATCTTCGCCGCGGCAGCCATCACCTCGGGCCACGTCGCAGGCGCGCGATTGGGGTCGAGCCCCGCCTTCTCGAACGCATCCTTGTTGTAGAAGAACACGGTCGTCGAGCTATTGAACGGGAAGGACAGCATCTGTCCCTTGGTGTTCGTGTAGTACCCCGCCACCGCCGGGATGTAGATCTTCGGATCGAATTGCTCGCCGGCGTCCGCCATGACCTGATAGACCGGCTTGATCGCACCCTTCGCCGACATCATGGTCGCGGTGCCGACCTCGAAAACCTGCAGGATCGCCGGCGCGCTGCCGGCACGATAGGCGGCGATTGCCCCGGCCATCGCTTCGGGATAGCTCCCCTTGAACACTGCGTTGACCTTGTAGTCCGTCTGGCTCTCGTTGAACTTCTTGGCGAAGTCGTTGATGCGGTCGTTGTTGGCACCCGTCATCGCGTGCCAGAACTGGATTTCGGTGACTGCCTGCGCGGACGCGGCAACGGCAAAAAGAACGGTGGCAAGCGCCACGCGACGGAACAGGTGGCAGGACATCGACTTCTCCTCGTGGAATGGGGCAAACGGTCATGATGCCGTCTTCGGGTGACGATTCTATTGCAAAAGGCGCTGGCTGCGGTACTTGCCGAAAAAGGAACGACGTTTCCTAGGAATGATGGCGACGGCCGTCACTTTCGCAGGAGATGTTACCGTTGCCTTCACGGCGACAGCGCTGCTCTGCCACCTTGCTCGTCGTCATTCCCGCGCACGCGGAAATCCATTGTTTCGAGTCAAGATGGGTCCGCTTGAAGACCTTGGTTCACGTTCAAATTGGGTTCAAGGTCAAAATGGGCCCCCGCGTCCGCGGGGGTGACGGTTAGCAGGAAATGTTGCCGTGCCTTTACAGCGACGGCACTTCTCTGTCACCTTGCTCGTCGTCATTCCCGCGCACGCGGGAATCCATTGTTTCGAGTCAGGATGGGTCCGCTTGAAGACCTTGGTTCACGTTCAAATTGGGCCGGGTTCAAGGTCAAAATGGGCCCCCGCGTCCGCGGGGGTGACGGTTAGTGTCGTCACATTCGCCGGGATGACCGCAGCGCTGTCACTTCGTGAAACCTTCAAATTGGGCCGGGTTCAAGGTCAAAACGGGCCCCCGCGTCCGCGGGGGTGACGGTTAGCGTCGTCACGTTCGCAGGGATAACTGGCTTAGCCGCCGTCACGAAAGACGCGATCGTCATTCCCCGCCGGCATGCGGCACGACCGTCGGCGGCAGCGCATGACCGCCCGCCGCGTCGACGTCCGCCGCATCAGCCTCGTGCCGATGGGCGCCGCGGCCCGCCAGCAAGGTATAGGCCGTGGGCACCACGAACAGCGTGAGGAGCGTACCGAAGGACATTCCGCCCACGATCACCCACCCGATCTGCGTTCGCGACTCCGCACCGGCGCCGGTGGCGAGCGCCAGCGGCAGTGCGCCCAGGACCATGGCCCCGGTCGTCATCAGGATCGGCCGCAACCGCAGGGTAGCGGCGTCGACCACGGCATCGAACAGGTCCTCACCCTTGGCCCGCAACTGGTTGGAGAACTCGACGATCAGGATGCCGTGCTTGGTGATCAACCCGACCAGCGTCACGAGCCCTACCTGGCTATAGATGTTGAGCGTGCCGCCGGCCAGCGACAATGCGATCAGCGCGCCGGTCATCGACAGCGGCACCGAAAGCATGATCACAAATGGATGCACGAAGCTCTCGAACTGCGCCGCAAGCACGAGGTAAATGAAGAACAGCGCCAGCACGAAGGTGAAGTAAATTTCCTTGCCCGACGCGCGGAACTCCCGCGACTGGCCATCGAGATCGGTCTGGGCGGTTGGTGGAAGCGCGCGCTTGGCCGCCTCGTCCATTGCCTTCAACGCATCGTCGATGGTGTAACCGGGCAACAGCGTCCCGGTGATCTTTACCGCGCGCAGGCGGTTGAAGTGATTGAGCGACTGCGGGGCGACATTCTCCCGGAGCTCGACCAGGTTCGACAACTGCACCATGCTGCCGTCGCGGGCGCGCACATACGTATCCCGAATATCCGCCGGCGTGCTGCGATCCAGAGGCGCCACCTGCACGATCACATCGTATTGCTCGCCTTCTTTCTTGAATCGCGTGACCTGCCGGCCACCCAGCATCGTCTCCAGCGTGCGTCCGACCGTATCGACGCCAACGCCAATATCGGAGAGCTTGTCGCGGTTGATGTTGACCCGAACCTCGGGAGTGTTGAGCCGCAGGTCCGTCTGGAGGCTCTGGAGACCCGGATATTTGCGCGCTTCCTCGACCAGCCGATCAACGATGCGCTGCAACTCGGCGTAGGGAACTTGCGCCATCACCACGTATTCGATCGGCGTCGAGCGGAACGACTGGCCGAGCGACGGCGGATTGATCGGAAAAGCGACGGCGCCCGGGATCGACTGGAATTTCGGGCGCAGCTCTTCGGTGATCTGCTGTTGCGTGCGGCTGCGTTGCTCCCACGGCTTCATGCGCAGCACCGCAGTGCCATCGACCACGGTGGGAAAGCCGGAGATCGTCGTATAGGCCGCCGCCTCGGGAATCTGGGAATAGAGCTCTTCGATGGGCTTCAACTGGTCAGACGTGTACTGCGGGGTGGAGCCCTGCGGTGCGGTGACCAACCCGAACACGACGCCACGATCCTCGACCGGAGAAAGCTCGGATTTCAGATTCAGAAACAGCGCGGCACCCACGCCCAGCACCAACGCCCAGCCCAATCCCACCACCCAACGCGCCCGCAGGGTGGCGGTGAGTGCGCGTCGATAGCCATGGGTCATCGCCGCGAGCCAACGCTCGACCATGAGATAGAGCCACGAGTGTTTTGCCTCGTGGCGCAGGAGCAGCGAGCACATCATGGGCGACAGGGTCAGGGCGATAAAGCCCGACACCAGCACCGCGCCGGCGAGGGTCAGTGCGAACTCGATAAACAAGCGCCCGGTGCGTCCGGTGGCAAATGCCAGTGGTGCGAATACCGACGTCAAGGTGAGCGTCATCGCCACGATCGCAAAGCCGATCTCCCGCGCGCCGTGGATGGCCGCCTGCTTGCGCGGCATCCCTTCCTCGACGTGCCGGAAGATGTTCTCCAGCATCACGATGGCGTCGTCCACCACCAGGCCGATCGCCAGCACCATTGCCAGCAGGGTCAGCGTGTTGATCGTGAAACCGAACAGATACATGAGCCCGAACGCGCCGACCAGCGACACCGGGATGGTGACGATGGGGATGATCGTGGCCCGCAGGCTGCGCAGGAAAAAGAAGATCACCAGCACCACCAGCAGGATCGCCTCGGCGATCGTCTCGAACACCGACTTGATCGAGCGGTCGATGAATACCGAGGTGTCGTACGACACGATCAGCTTCATTCCGGGAGGCAGGCCCGGATTGATCTTGGCGATCTCGGCACGCACCGCCTGGGAAAGCTCCAGCGGGTTCGCCACGGCCTGCTTGATGACGCCGATGTTGAGCGAGGGCTTGCCGTTGTAGCGCGAGATCGTGCGCTCGTTGATCGGCCCGATTTCCGCATTGCCGATATCGCGGATGCGTACCGGGTAACTGCCGATATTGGCGACGATGATGTTGTTGAACTGATCGGCGGTGCGCAGATCAGTTTCCGCCACCACGGTGAACTCGCGGGCCTGGGATTCGATGCGACCGGCCGGGATTTCGGCGTTCTGCCGGCGAATCGCGTCTTCGACATCCTGCACCGTCAGGCGATAGGCGGCGAGGCGCGTGCGGTCAATGTTGACGCGCATCGACACCTGGCGCTCGCCGAAGATGCGCACGTCGG
>JANXZT010000325.1 GCA_025355395.1 Betaproteobacteria bacterium | reverse complement strand
TGGCATTGGTAGTCGACAATCGCGATGTCCTCGAAGCGATAGTCGAAGAGCGAGGGCCGCGGCGCCACCAGGAGGCGGGGCAACGGATAGGGCGTGCGCGCGAGTTGGGTTGCTACCTGCTCCATATGGTTGAGGTAGAGGTGACAGTCGCCCCCGGTCCAGATGAATTCGCCCGGCGCAAGATCGGCCTGCTGGGCCACGAGCTGGGTGAGCAAGGCGTAGGACGCGATATTGAAGGGCACGCCGAGGAAGATGTCCGCGCTGCGCTGGTAAAGCTGGCACGACAGCTTTCCGCCAGCGACATAGAACTGGAAAAACGCATGGCACGGCGGCAGCTTCATCTGGGCAATCTCGCCCACATTCCAAGCCGACACGATCAGCCGGCGCGAATCGGGGTTGCGCCGGATCTCCGCCACGACATTGGCCATCTGATCGATGACCCGCCCCTCCGCCGTGCGCCACCGCCGCCACTGGGCGCCATAGACCGGACCGAGATCACCGTTGGCGTCCGCCCACTCGTCCCAGATGGTGACTCCATTTTCACGGAGGTAACGCACATTGGTTTCGCCGCGCAGGAACCAAAGCAGCTCATGGATGATCGAGCGGGTGTGCACCTTCCTGGTCGTCAGCAGCGGAAAGCCCTCCGCCAGTGGGAAGCGCATCTGATAGCCAAACGTCGACAGCGTGCCCGTTCCGGTTCGATCGTCCTTGCGGTGACCGTGGTCGCGGACGTGGCGCATTAAGTCGAGGTATTGGCGCATCGCTTTCGAGGAGCAACAAACTGCCGGCATTGTACCGTCGCGACGCCGATGGCCACGTTGCTGGCCGTGATGGTCGGCGCGCCCTGCCATCGGGAGGCAACGGCCATTGCGGGGACCGGGCACCGTTCCGGCTGCCGGTGGAAGCGAGTCGTGGTGTGGACAGCCGCGCCGCGCGACGGGACACTGGCGGCCTCGATCGAAAGACCCCTTGCCGGACGACCCCTTGCACGAGCCCAATCAATTCGACCTGTTGCGCGAGCGCCGGTTTGCGCCGTTTTT
This sequence comes from Betaproteobacteria bacterium, assembly GCA_025355395.1. Lineage (GTDB taxonomy): Bacteria > Pseudomonadota > Gammaproteobacteria > Burkholderiales > Casimicrobiaceae > CAIWHR01. The sequence goes on along the minus strand of JANXZT010000325.1, from coordinate 5,506 downwards.
CTGGACCCAGTTCCTGGGTGCCGGCAACGATAATGTCTACAAGAATGCGCTCATCATTTTCGTAGCGTTTCATGCCGCGCAGCTCACTGCGCTCGATCCCAATGCGTTGGTGAACCTGGCCGGTGCGGTGTTCATTGCGCCGTTCGTGCTGTTCTCCGCCACCGCCGGGCAACTGGCCGACAAATACGAGAAATCGCGGCTCATTCGCTGGGTGAAGATTTTCGAGATTCTGATCATGGTCATGGGCACGGTCGGCTTCTGGCGCCGCGATCTTCCGCTTCTTTTCACCGCACTCGCGCTGATGGGCGTACATTCAACGCTCTTTGGACCAGTGAAATACGCGATCCTGCCGCAGCATCTCACGCCGGAGGAGCTCGTTGGCGGCAACGGGCTGGTCGAAATGGGCACGTTCGTCGCCATCCTGATCGGCACGATCGTCGGCGGCGTGCTGGTCGCGTTGGAACCCTTCGGGCCCGTAGTTGCGGGCGTGGCGGCCATCGCGATTGCGATCGCGGGCTATGCGACGAGCCGGCGCATTCCGATCACACCCGCCGTGGATCCCTCGCTTCGCATCAACTGGAATCCCTTTACCGAAACGTGGAAGAACATCCGCTTTGCGCAATCCGAGCGCGTGGTATGGCTCTCGATGCTGGGTATTTCGTGGTTCTGGTTTTACGGCGCCATCTTTCTCGCCCAGTTTGCCGGATTCAGCCGCGATGTCCTGGGCGGCAATGAGCATGTCGTGACGTTCCTTCTCGCTCTGTTTTCGGTGGGCATCGGCGCCGGGTCGCTGTCTTGCGAACGCTTGTCCGGACGGAAAGTCGAGCTCGGGTTAGTCCCCTTCGGCGCGATCGGCCTCACCATCTTCGCCATCGACCTTTGGTTCGCAAGCCGTGGCCTGCACGCTGGCGCAACGGCCGGGCTCGGCGCGTTCCTGGCGCTTCCGGCGCATTGGCGGGTGGCGGCCGACCTGGTGCTGATCGGCCTTTTCGGCGGGTTCTACATCGTGCCGCTTTACGCGTTGATCCAGGCCCGATCGGATCCGGCGCATCGCTCGCGCATCATCGCCGCCAACAACATCCTCCATGCCGCCTTTATCGTGGTCGCGGCACTGCTGGCGGTCGGCCTCTTGCGCGCAGGCCTTGCGATTCCGGATCTCTTTCTTGTGACCGGGCTCATGAACGCAGTGGTGGCCATGTTCATCTTCGTTCTGGTGCCTGAATTCCTGATGCGATTTCTGGCATGGCTTCAAGGAACAAGCCTTCGTCGACGCGGTGCGGGCACTCGCCGCGGGTGAAATGGTGGGCATCTTTCCGGAGTGCCGGCTGACGGAGGATGGCGACCTCCATGCCTTCCGGCCGGGTGTGCAGCAGATTCTGGCCGCTCATCCTCTGCCGCCGGAGCGGGTAACGCTCGACGGCTTGCGCCCGGCCGTGCTCTGTTTGCGCGGCGAACCTCGCTGACGCGCAAGAGGAATTTTTCATGCTGGCGTTGATCGGACTCGTGCTCGGTGCGTGGCTCGGCCATTTTCTCTGGCCGGAGTGGGGCGCTGCGCTGGGGGGCTTTGCGGGTTTTTTCGCGGGAGCGCTGGCGTCGAGCCGGCGTCAACGCGATGCATTCCGCAAGCTGTCGGAGACCGCCACGACCGCCATCCCATCGATGACGCAGGGCGCCGATGCGCCGCCGCCAATTGACGCGCGACTTGCACTCCTCGAGCGTCGCGTGGCCGTGCTCGAGGCTCGGGCCCGCGGTGCGACTACCGGCGCAAGCACGCAGCAGCCGGATGACGAGGTCGCATCGCTAACCGCAGTCGCTTCACCGCGCGGCGATCGCGAGCATGCGTTGGCGCCGCCGCCGGTGATGACGCCGCCGCGGTCGTCGCCATCGGTCACATTGGGCGATGCACACCGGAATACACCCGCAACATCCGATGCGAGCGCTGCGCCGGTACAAGCTGCGGGCGTCGCCTGGGGTGCCCAATCGTTGACCGTGCCGGTGGCGCGTGCCCCCGACGAGCCACCGCCATTCCAGCCGGCAGGCGCCGGCCCGAAGACTAAAGCGCAACCGCCGCAACCGTCGCCTGCAGGCACCCATAACGCGCTGTGGGCGTGGTTCACCGGCGGCACTGCCATGACACGCATTGGCGTGGTGGTGTTGTTTTTTGGTGTCGCCTTCCTGCTGCGCTATTTCGCCGAGCATTTCACCGTTCCGATCGAGGCACGGCTTGCAGGCGTTGCACTCGCAGGCGTGTTATTGATCGTCATGGGCTGGTGGGCCGCACGGACACGCCCCACGTACGGGGCTTCCCTGCAGGGTGCCGGCACGGGCGTGCTCTACCTCACCACGTTCGCCGCATTTCACGGGTTCGGCGTGCTGGCGGCGTTGCCGGCGTTTGCGTTACTTGCAGCAATCGCCGCGCTGACGGTGTGGCTTGCGTTGCTCGCCGACGCGCAGGCGCTGGCGGGCCTTGCCCTGGGCGGCGCTTTCCTGGCGCCGATGCTCTCCGGTGTGCATCGCGATCCGTTGACGCTCTTTGGCTACTTCGCGGTCGTGAACGCGGTGGTGCTGGTGATTGCGTGGGCACGGACATGGCGAGCGGTGAATCTGCTCGGATTTGGATTCACCTTCGTGTTAGCCCTTATCTGGGGCAACACGTATTACCAGCCCGAGCACTTGCGAACCGTCGAGCCGTTTCTTGTCCTCTTTTTCCTGGAATACGTCGTGGTGGCGATCCTGCAGGCGCGGCGCGTTGGCCCGCAACCCGCGCAACCGCTCGACGGGCTGCTTATTTTCGGCGTGCCGCTGGTGGGATTTGCGTTGCAGGCAGCGCTTTTTCGCGATACGCGCTACGGTGCGGCGTGGAGTGCTCTCGCCATTGCTTGCGTCTATGGGCTGCTGATGTTGCCGTTGCGCCGGTCGGGCCACGCCGGATGGTCGCTCCTCGCGCGGCTGTTCGGCGCGCTCGCGGTGATTTTCGCGACCCTCGCCATTCCGTTCGCGTTCGACCATCGCTGGACGGCCGCAGTGTGGTCCATCGAAGCGGCGCTTGTTTTCTGGCTCGGCATCCAGCAGCGCACGGTCGCGGGACGCGGGATCGCGCTGGCATTGCAAGTCGCCGCCGGCATCATTTTTTTGTTCGCGGGCGTAGCCGGTGACGACGATCGACTGTTCCTCAATGCGTTTTTCATGGGGACGATGCTGGTGGCGATGGCTGGCCTCGCGACCGCGTGGCTCGCCGATCGCAACATCGGAGTCCTGACCCTGCGCGAACGGATGCTGGTGCCGCTCATCTTCGTGTGGGCCGCGCTGTGGTGGCTCGCCGGGGGTGACGCCGAGCTCGTGCGGCAGTTGCCGAGCCGGGTAGAGGCACACGCGGTCCTCGCCTGGATGGCCGGCAGCGCGGGATTGGCCTTGCTGGTTCGCCAACCGCTCGCTTGGCCACGTCTGGCATGGATCAGCATCGTCGTGCTCCCGACCATGGTGTTGGTGGCGATGCGTGATCTCGAGCGCTCGCATACGACATTGCTGCAGGCGGGCTGGTTGTTATGGCCTTTGGCGTGGGCGGTTCATCTCTGGGCGCTGCGGACCAATGACAACGGTGTCACGGGAACGGCTTGGTCCGGGATGCGAGCGGTGCCAGCGTGGCATGAGGGCCTGCACGCCATTACCGCGCTCGCCATTACCGCCCACATTGCCTGGGAAGCGAGCGAATGGGTGGGACGCGTCACTGCCGCCGACACCGTCTGGGTGGCATGCGCCGCGGCGCTGCCAGGCATCGCCTATTTGTGGCTCGTCCCGCGGTGGCGCGATTCCCAAATGTGGCCGCTCCATCCGCACGAGCGGGCTTACCTCATCGCAGCCGGCGCGCCGATGGCGGCGCTCCTCATGGTGTGGGGCGTGGGCGTCAACGTACTCTCGCCTGGCGAACCGTACCCGTTGCCGTATGCACCGCTTTTCAATCCTCTCGACCTCACGCTGGCGCTCATGCTGTGGGTAGTGTTCCAGTGGTCGCGCCTGCATCCGGCGCAGGACGAGCGCACGCGCTTTGCGGGACTGGGGCTCGGCATCTTTGTTTCGATCAACGGTGGCATCCTGCGCGCCGCGCATCACTGGGGCGGCATTCCGTGGGATTGGTCGGCACTCCTGCAATCGCGCCCACTGCAGGCGACTCTCACATTGGCGTGGACCGTCACCGGCGTCGCGTTGATGTTGCACGCCGCCAAGCGCGGCGTGCGTCCGTTATGGATGGTGGGCGCAGCGCTTCTTGCCACCGTGGTGGTCAAGCTGTTCCTGGTCGACCTCAATACGCTCTCGGGCCTGCCGCGGGTCGTGGCCTTCCTGGGTGTTGGCAGCTTGCTGCTGCTAATCGGTTATCTGTCGCCGCTGCCGCCGTCGGCGCGCGAGGAACCCGCGTCATAACTGGCGACGGTTGCGCTGGGATAGCCGACGGCCGAAGGCCTCGCCACCGCTGCGTGCTACACTCGAAACGCCCGTATGGCCGCACGCCAACGTTGTGGCCGCCACCGCGGGGTGCAACCGCGGGGTGCAACCTTCTGGCGCTCATCCCATGTCCGGCAACACGCTCGGCACTCTTTACTGCGTCACCTCCTTCGGCGAGTCGCACGGACCGGCGATCGGTTGCGTGGTCGACGGCTGTCCGCCGGGCATGGCGCTGGCACCGGAGGATATCCAACGCGATCTCGACCGGCGCAAGCCAGGTACATCACGCCACGTCACCCAGCGCCACGAATCCGACACGGTAGAAATTCTGTCCGGCGTGTTCGAGGGCCGCACCACCGGGACGCCGATCGCTTTGCTCATTCGCAATGAAAACCAGCGGAGCAAGGATTACGCAAATATCGCCGACACCTTTCGGCCCGGCCATGGTGATTACACTTATTGGCAGAAATACGGAATTCGCGACTACCGCGGCGGCGGGCGGCAGTCGGCGCGCGAGACGGCCGTGCGCGTGGCGGCCGGTGCAGTGGCGCGCAAGTGGCTTCTTGAGCGTTACGGCGTACTCATTCGCGGTCATTTGACACAACTCGGCTCCAATGTCGTTCCGTTCGAAGACTGGGCGCACGTCGACCGCAATCCGTTCTTTGTGGCCAACGCCTCGATGGTCGATGAGCTCGCGCGTTTCATGGACGGCTTGCGCAAATCCGGCGATTCCGCCGGCGCGCGCATCACTGTCGTGGCGAGCGGTGTCCCGGTGGGATGGGGCGAGCCGGTCTATGGCCGTCTCGACGCCGATCTCGCGCACGCCATGATGGGTATCAATGCGGTCAAGGGGGTGGAGATCGGCGCGGGCTTTGCAGCCGTGGCGCAGACCGGCACGCAACATTCCGACGAGATGACGCCGGAGGGGTTCCTCGGCAATCAGGCGGGCGGCATTCTTGCCGGCATCTCGACCGGTCAGGACATCGTGGTCAGCATCGCGGTAAAGCCCACGTCGTCCGTCCGGCTCGATCGCCGCTCCATCGACAAGGCGGGGCAGCCGGTCATC
>JANXZT010000286.1 GCA_025355395.1 Betaproteobacteria bacterium | reverse complement strand
TCGAGCGTTTTCACCGCGTCATAATGCCCAACCACGATGTTGGTGCCGCCGACCATCATGTGTGGAATGAAGAACGCCTGCATCCCGCCGACATGATGGAGCGGGGCAATATGCAGCGCGATGTCGGTGTGGCGCAGCCCATACTCCATGACGCAATTCATGGCGATGGCGACGTCATTGATGTGGCTGTGCATCACACCCTTCGGCCGCCCCGTGGTCCCCGATGTGTAGACAAGCGCTGACAGATCGCCCGAGGAGGGAATCGGCCGTGGTTGATGAGTGTCGACCGTCTGCTCGGCAATGGTGTCGAAGTGATGGTGGCCGGGCGGCACGTTCGCCGGGTCGTAGGCGCACGAAATGAAATCGTGAACGCTCCTCACCCGCTTTTGCGCCTCCAGCACATTCGGCGTCAGATAGCGCCCGTACACCAGGATGCGCGCACCGGAGTCCTGCAGCACGTAGGCCGCCTCTCCGGCCGCGAGGCGGAAGTTGAGTGGCACGGCGACCGCCCCAAGCATCTGGCACGCGAAGTACGTGGTGACCGAGTTCTCGGACGTAGTGACGTAGAACGCGACCCGATCGCTCGGCCGCACGCCGAGATCGGCGAGTCCCTGGGCAAAGCGCCGCACCCGCGCGTGCCAAGTGGTGTAGGTCCAGATGCGACGCCTCTTGGTCCACTGCGGACCGCGCTTGAAAGGCCCTGTTGCATCCGTGATACGGCCCGCGCAGGTGAGCATGTTCGCGTCGCGGCGATGACAGTTTACGTCGTACCGCGATTGGCCGTTGTTTTTTTAAGATGCGATAGTCATCGCCCGATTCCCGTGATGAGGCACCCTCACCATGAGCCCAACTGCACCGCAACGACCGACCCTTCTGCAACGCTTGGACGCGGGCCCGGTCATTTGCGCCGAAGGCTACCTTTTCGAGCTGGAGCGACGGGGTTATTTGCAGGCGGGCGCATTTGTCCCCGAAGTGGTCCTAGAGCATCCGGAGGTGGTTGCGCAGCTGCATCGTGACTTCGTCCACGCGGGCTCCGACGTCGTGCAGGCTCTCACTTATTACGCCCATCGCGAGAAGCTGCGCGTCGTGGGTCGCGAAAAGGACCTCGAGCCGATCAACCGTCATGCACTCGAGATCGCGAAAGAAGTTGCCATGGAGAGCGGCGCGCTGTTCGCCGGCGGCATTTGCAACACCAACATCTACGATCCCGCCGATCCGGCGTCGCAGAAGGCGGTGCGCGCAATGTTCGAAGAGCAGGTCGGCTGGGCGGTCGATGCCGGGGTGGATTTCATCATCGGCGAAACATTCTCCTTTGGCGCGGAAGCACTGATCGCACTCGATGTGATCAAACAGGCGAAGCAGACCGCGGTGATGACGTTGGCGATGCATCAAACCGACCGGACGCGCGAGGACTGGAGCGTGACCGATGCGTGCAAGCGCTTGGCCGATGCAGGTGCGGACGTGGTGGGCCTCAACTGCATACGCGGCCCCGAAACGATGATGCCGCTGATGCGGGCAATTCGCGGGGCGATCAAGAATACTCATCTGGCGGCACTCCCGGTTCCGTACCGAACGACGGAGCACCAGCCGTCCTTTCAATCGCTGCGCGACGAGCATTGGCACGGCGAGCCGGGAAGTCGACCGTTCCCGGTCGCGCTCGATCCGTTCACATGCAATCGCTTCGAGATCGCCGAGTTTGGACGGCAGGCCGCGGCGTTGGACATCCGTTATCTCGGGGTGTGCTGCGGCGCCGGGCCTCACCATATCCGCGCACTGGCCGAGGCGGTGGGCCGGCACCCGGTGGCCAGTAAGTACTCGGCGGACATGTCCAAGCACGCCTTCCTTGGCACCCACGATCGCTTGAAGCAGGTCCAAAAGGACTACGCCAACAAGCTCTGAAGCGCGGCCGGCCGCGAAGCCGGCTCCGTCTCGAACCACCGACAACGACGTGAACGTCACCGACGCAATGGCACGCGCGGCAATCGAACGGGGCGAAGGACGCCTCGAACGCGCCGCGGAGACTCAAGCGCCGCGAATCGAGACACCTCCGTTCCGGTTCTACGACAACCGGCAGAAGTATCTCGCATTCGTCAACACCTGCAACGAGAAGGCTGCCGTTGCGGCGAGGGCAACGCAGGAGCTTGGTCAACTGCATCCGAAGCCGCCATCGTTTCGGCTGTTCGATGCCGGTATGGGCGATGCGTCGGTGCTTGCGCGCGTGATGCGCAGCATGCATCGACAGTTTCCGACGGTGCCGCTCCTGGTGGTCGCGAAGGAAATCAGCCTGGAGGACGTCCGGCTGGGGCTCGAAAGGATGGCGGACCGGTTCTTCGAGCACCCGCACACGGTGCTGGTGATTACCAACCTCAACTATTCGGAAGCGCCCCGGCTCATGCCCCGCGATATTCGTCTGGCGGCCGCATTGCACTGGCAACAGGTGCGCCTCAAGGGCCATTCCGCGCACGAATACGAAGAGCAGATCGAAGCGCTGTTTCCGAGCTTGTCGCACGGTTGGCAGACCAAGCCGAGCCCGCAAACCGGAAATCCGGTGCTGGTGCGCCCGTCGGTGCTGGTCATCTACCGCGAGGACCATCAGTTCCTGCTCGACAGTGTCATCCCCAAGCCCGGGCAAACTTCGGGCAACTACGACCTCATCGTCGCCTCGCAGCCATGGCGCGCGCGCACGTCGGCGACGTTCAAGGCGCAGAAGGTATTGGCGCCGCTCGTGCGCAGTCTTGCACCAGGTGGGCGGTTGCTGACCGTGCAATCCCATGGCAACGATCCCGGTCTCGAGATCATTCACAAACTGTGGCCGGGGGAGAATCCGTTCGCGGTCGACCGACACCAATTGCTGAAAGCGCTGAAGCTCGAGCTTGGCCGCGAAGCGCGGGACTTCAATCTGGCAGCTCCCGCGGACGAAAAATCGCTGTTTCGATACGACATGCATACGCTGCCCTCGGAAATCGGCGATCGGATCGGAACGTCCACGCTGTTCGCGGCATGGAATGCAGCCATCTATGTCAATCAGATCGAAGACGAGCGTCTCGATGCGGTGGTCACGACCGGCACATACCTCGAGGCCACGCAATCCGTCTTGCAGAAGCATGGGGGCCTGTGGTTCAACGACGAGACGTTTGTCGTGTCGCGCCGGCAACACTGAACTGCTTGTTTTTAGACATCGGGCACCCACGTGATTGAGCCGGCGCGCTTGGTGTTCTGCGGCATGCCCTGGCACGCAGCACCAGCGCACTTGCAGGTATGGTGCGCGTCACCACCGCACCGGACGAGATGTTGATTGGCTTGGTGCGCA
>JANXZT010000265.1 GCA_025355395.1 Betaproteobacteria bacterium | reverse complement strand
AGAAGCGCGCCGCTGCAACATGCCCTACGTCGACGCCCGATGGCTCGGCGGCATGCTCACCAACTTCAAGACCGTCAAGGCATCGATAAAGCGGTTGAAGGACCTCGAGGCCATGCACGCCGATGGCACGTTCGAGAAGATGAACAAGCGCGAAGCTCTCACCCTGCAGCGCGAGTTCGACAAGCTGCACAAGAGCCTGGGCGGGATCAAGGACCTCAACGGCCTGCCCGACGCGCTGTTCGTGATCGATGTGGGCTACCACAAGATTGCCGTGACCGAAGCGCAAAAGCTCGGCATTCCCATCGTGGCCGTGGTCGACACCAATCATTCACCGGACGGCATCGCGCATGTGATTCCGGGCAATGACGACTCCAGTCGGGCCATCCGTCTCTATGCCCGCGGTGCAGCGGACGCGATCCTGGAAGGCCGCAGCCAGGTGATCCAGGAAATTGTTCAGGGCAGCGACGAATTCGTCGAGGTTTCGGACGAAGCTACGGCCTAGGGAAAGATCGGATGGCAGCGGGCATTCCCGCCGCCTGCGATGCCCGGCAACCCGGGATCAGCGTCCTCCGGCGCATTGGCACGGAAGACGCCGGCTGATCGGTCGCCCGGCTCGGCCACCATGACACGTACGACGGAGCACACGAAATGGCGGACATTTCCGCAAGCATGGTGATGGAACTGCGCCGGCACACCGGCCTTGGCATGATGGAATGCAAGAAGGCGCTCGCCGAAACCGCGGGCGACCTCGCGAAGGCCGAAGCGCTGCTGCGCATCAGAAGCGGTGCCAAGGCGTCGAAAGCGGCCGGCCGGGTGACCGCGGAAGGCGTCGTGGGTGCGTATCTCGCGACGGACGCCAAGACCGGCGCCATGGTCGAGGTCAACTGCGAGACCGATTTCGTTTCGCGCAATGAAGATTTCGTTGCGTTCGCCCGCAATCTGGCGCAACTAGTAGCCGAGCACCATCCAGCCGACGCAGCTGCGCTTGGCGCGCTGCCTGCCGACGGGGGTAGCGTCGAATCGATGCGGCAGGCGCTGGTCCAGAAGATCGGCGAGAATGTGTCGATTCGCCGGTTCGTGCGGATGGTGACGGCCGGACGTCTCGCCCAATACTTGCACGGCGGGGGGCGCATCGGCGTAACCGTTGAGCTCCAGGGCGGAAGCGCACAGGCCGGCAAGGATATCGCGATGCACATCGCCGCAGGTGCGGCTCCTGGTGCGGTGCGGACTGTTTGCGTTTCGCGCGATCAGGTGCCTGCGGATCTCATTGCACGCGAGCGCGACGTTTATACCGCGCAAGCGGCGTCGGAAGGCAAGTCTCCGGAAATCGCAGGCAGGATGGTGGAGGGCAAGATCAACAAATTTCTGGCGGAGGTGACGCTCCTCGGTCAGCCGTTCGTCAAGAATCCGGATGAGACCGTTGAAAAATATCTCAAGGCCAATAGCGCGGCCGTTGCGAGCTTCGAGCTTTTCGTGGTTGGTGAGGGCCTCGAGAAGCGCAAGGACGATTTCGCGGCGGAAGTCGCGGCGATGGCTAAGGCCTGAGCTAAGGCCAGGGTTCACACCACACCCTGTTTCCGCAAATTTCTTCAACTGCCGGAGCCGACTCGATGAATACCACCACCGCGGCTCCACAGGCTGCCGCGCCGCCGGTCACGGCTGCGCCGGCGTATCGGCGCATTCTGCTCAAGCTATCCGGCGAAGCACTGATGGGCAACGACCCATACGGCATCAATCGCGAGGTGATCGACCGCATCGTGGCCGAGATCGCGGATGTCGTTCGGCTGGGCGTGCAGATTGCCGTGGTGATCGGCGGCGGGAACATCTTTCGGGGCGTGGCCCCCGGTGCGGCCGGCATGGATCGCGCGACCGCCGATTACATGGGCATGCTGGCAACGCTCATGAACGCCCTGGCGCTGCAGGATGCGCTGCGCCGCGCCGGCGTGCAGTCGCGCGTGCAGTCCGCATTGCGCATCGACCAGGTGGCCGAGCCTTACATCCGCGGGCGGGCGTTGCGACACCTCGAGGAAAACAAGGTGGTCATCTTTGCGGCGGGTACCGGCAATCCGTTTTTCACCACCGATACGGCAGCGGCATTGCGCGGCCGTGAGATGGGTGTCGATATCGTGTTGAAGGCAACCAAGGTCGATGGCGTCTACACCGCCGATCCCAGGACTGACAGCACGGCCCGCCGATATGCGGAGTTGACCTACGACGAGGCAATCGTGAAGAACCTCAAGGTCATGGATGCCACCGCGCTCGCGTTGTGCCGCGACCAGAACATGCTGCTCAAGGTGTTCTCGATCTTCGTGCCGGGCACGCTCAAGCGCGTCGTGATGGGCGCGGACGAGGGCACCCTGGTTCATTGCTAGGAGGATTGCTATGATCGCCGATGTCAAGAAGACGGCCGAGCAAAAGATGGGCAAGTCGGTCGAGACATTGAAAGCCGACCTGGGCAAGGTCCGGACGGGACGGGCGCATACGGGCTTGCTCGACCATATTCATGTCGATTACTACGGGTCGCCGATGCCGTTGAACCAGGTCGCGAACGTGACTCTGGCGGATGCCCGCACCATCGCCGTACAGCCCTGGGAAAAGAAGATGGTCCCGGTGGTGGAGAAGGCGATCCGCGATTCCGAGCTCGGTCTTAATCCGGCAACGGCAGGCGATGTCATCCGGATTCCGATGCCAGCGCTGACCGAGGAGCGACGACGCGATCTCATCAAGGTCGTGCGGCATGAAGCCGAGAATGCACGGGTGGCGGTGCGCAACGTCCGCCGCGACGCGAACGAGCATCTGAAGCGGTTGCTGAAGGACAAGGCCGCTTCGGAAGACGACGAGCGCCGCGCCCAGGACGACGTCCAGAAGCTTACCGACCGCTTCATCGCCGAGATCGACAAGCTCCTCGCGGCGAAAGAAACGGATCTGATGGCGATCTGACGGGCGGCGATTCGCCTCGGTCATCATTGCCGTCCTGTCTGCCACACGCTGCACCTACGCGGTGTTCAAGAGCTCAACGCGCGATATCCCGGACCCGCGGCAGGTGCCGCGCCATGTCGCCATCATCATGGATGGCAATGGCCGATGGGCGAAGCAGCGTTTGCTGCCGCGTGTCGCTGGGCACCGGCGGGGCGTCGATGCCGTGCGCGCGATCGTCAAGGCGTGCGGAGAGCGTGGCGTCGAATTCGTGACGCTGTTCGCTTTTTCGAGCGAA
>JANXZT010000251.1 GCA_025355395.1 Betaproteobacteria bacterium | reverse complement strand
AATGACGGTGTCCGGTTGCGCAAATGACGCACGAAAACAGGGTCAGACCGATTTCCCGGCTGACCCCATTTTCGCTCCTGGGTGACGCAATCTCATTTCTTGTCGCGCACTTCCGTGTACTCGGCGTCGACAACTTTCTCGTCGTTGCCGGCGTTGGCACCCCCGCCGCCGCCGCCCGGCGCACCGCCTGGCGGGCCGCCGCCGTCGCCACCCGCTTGCGCCTGCGCGTACATCGCTTCGCCAAGCTTCTGCGCGGCCGCGGAAAGCGCACTCGCCTTGGCTTCCAGCGCCTCCTTGCCGGCATCGTTTTGCTTCAGCAAGTCCTCGGCGTCCTTCAACGCGGCCTCGATCCGGCCTTTTTCGTCCGCGCCGACCTTGTCGCCGTGCTCGGCCACCGACTTCGTCACGCTATGCACCAATGCGTCGAGCTGGTTACGAGCATGCACCACTTCGACCTGCTTCCGATCGTCCTCGGCATGCACCTCGGCGTCCTTCACCATCCGCTGGATCTCGTCGTCGGTGAGCCCGGAGCTCGCCTTGATCGTGATCTTGTTTTCCTTGCCGGTCGCCTTGTCCTTGGCCGAAACATGCAAAATCCCGTTGGCGTCGATGTCAAACGTCACTTCGATCTGGGGCATGCCGCGCGCGGATGGCGGAATGCCTTCGAGGTTGAACTGCCCCAGGCTCTTGTTGCCGCTCGCCACATCCCGCTCGCCCTGCAGCACGTGAATCGTCACGGCCGATTGATTGTCGTCCGCCGTCGAGAACGTTTGCTGCGCCTTGGTCGGGATGGTCGTGTTCTTCTGGATGAGCTTGGTCATGACCTTGCCGAGCGTCTCGATGCCGAGCGACAGCGGCGTCACGTCGAGGAGCAGCACATCCTTCACATCACCCTTCAGCACCCCACCCTGGATCGCCGCACCCACCGCCACCGCTTCGTCCGCGTTGACGTCCTTGCGCGGCTCCTTGCCGAAGAACTCCTTCACCGTGTCCTGCACCTTGGGCATCCGGGTCATGCCACCCACCAGGATCACGTCGCTGATGTCCGAAAGCTTCACACCTGCATCCTTGACCGCTATGCGGCACGGCTCGACCGTGCGTGCGATCAGCTCCTCGACCAATGCTTCGAATTTGGCGCGGGTGATCTTGATCGACAGATGCTTGGGGCCGGATTGATCTGCCGTGATGTAGGGCAGGTTGATCTCGGTCTGTTGCGAGGATGAGAGCTCGATCTTGGCCTTCTCCGCCGCTTCCTTGAGGCGTTGCAGCGCGAGGACGTCGTTCTTCAAATCGACGCCGGCTTCCTTCTTGAACTCGGTGACCACGTAGTCGATCAGGCGCTGGTCGAAATCCTCGCCGCCGAGGAAGGTGTCACCGTTGGTGGACAGCACTTCGAACTGATGCTCGCCTTCCACCGCGGCGATCTCGATGATGGAGATGTCGAACGTGCCGCCACCCAGGTCATACACCGCAATCTTGCGATCGCCTTCTTTCTTGTCGAGCCCGAATGCCAGCGCGGCGGCAGTGGGCTCGTTGATGATCCGCTTGACCTCGAGCCCGGCGATCTTGCCGGCATCCTTGGTCGCCTGCCGCTGGGAATCGTTGAAATACGCGGGCACGGTGATCACCGCTTCGGTGACCTCCTCGCCGAGATAGTCCTCGGCCGTCTTTTTCATCTTGCGCAGGATTTCCGCCGACGCCTGCGAGGGCGCCACGCGTTTGCCGCGGATCTCAACCCATGCATCGCCGTTGTCGTGGCGCACGATCTTGTACGGCATGAGGTTGATGTCCTTCTGGACTTCCTTCTCCTCGAAGCGGCGGCCGATCAGGCGCTTCACGGCGAACACGGTGTTCCTGGGATTGGTGACGGCCTGCCGCTTGGCCGGCGCGCCGACCAGGATTTCACCGTCTTCCATGTACGCGACGATCGAAGGCGTGGTGCGGGCGCCTTCGGAATTCTCGAGCACCTTCGGCTGTCCACCTTCCATGATGGCGACGCAGCTGTTGGTGGTGCCAAGGTCGATGCCGATGATTTTTGCCATGTCGATGTCCTTCGGATCTACGAAGCGTTTACGTAAGCGTCAGGTTGGGTTTTCGAGCGCCGAATCAAGTCGGAAGCGCGTCATTGACGGTCAGCCGTCGGCCTTGGCCACCGCGACCAATGCGGGGCGCAGGATGCGATCGTTCAGGCGATAGCCCTTCTGCATGACCTGCACCACGGTGTTCGGGGGCTGGTCGCTTTCCACCATCGCCATTGCCTGGTGATAATGGGGGTCGAACTTTTCGCCCGCGGGGTCGATCTCGGTGAGCTGGGCCTTCTCGAACGCAGCTACCAATTGCCTTAGCGTCAGCTCCACGCCGGCGCGCAGCGTCTCGGGGGTGGCGTTGGCGCTGGTAAGCGAGGTCTCGAGGGCGTCCTTCACCGGCAGCAAATCTTCGGCGAAGCGCTCGATGGCGTACTTGTGCGCCTTGGCGAGATCGGCCTGGGCCTGGCGGCGGACATTCTCGACATCGGCCCGGGCGCGCAGGTACGCGTCCTTCATCGCGAGCGCTTCATCTTCGGCGCGTTTGAGTTGCGCGGCAGGTTCCGGCGCTGCCTCCGCCGCCCGGAACTCCTGGCCTCCCTCGAGACTGCCGGCTTCCGGCTCGGGCGCGGGATTGGAAGGCTCGGGTACCAAGCCGCCATTGGAAGTGTCTTGATTAGTCATCGCAAATGAGCTGGTTGAAGATCCCGGTCGAGCGTTGTCATTGCTTGCGGGGAACAGCAATCAACGATGCCGCTGCACCTCCGGCCCTGACGACTATGGGGCCATTCCGGCGGGTTTCAACGAGTAGGAGGCTGTCGGCGTTATTTTCACGTATGCGACTTGAAACGAGTCGGGATGCGGTTCGAGGCATGAGCCCGCCGCCATAGCGGCACTATGGCGAGGGCCGGGAACGCCAAGGCGCCGATTCAGCGCGTGGCGCCGTGCGCCCTGGCTCGGGCCTGGGTCATCTCGCGCGCCGGCACGTCGGCGGGCGGGGTCAGCCAGCCCGAGAGATGCCGCAGGACCATCTCCGTGAGCGCCGCAATCCACGCCGGGTGCTCATTGAGGCACGGAATGGTGCGGAGCTCCTCACCCCCGGCGGCCAGGAACGCCTGTTTCACCTCGATGCCGATCTCTTCCAGCGTCTCGAGGCAATCGCTTACAAAGCCCGGACAGAACACGTCCACGCGCTTCTTGCCGTCCTTGGCCAACGCTTCGACGGTCGCCATCGTGTAGGGTTTGAGCCACTGCGCGCGGCCGAAGCGCGACTGGAACGCGACCGCATACTGCGTGGACGGAAGCCCGAGCTCGGCAGCCAGGAGTCGCGCTGTCTTCTGGCATTGGCAATAGTAGGGATCGCCCAGATCCAGCGATCGGCGTGGCAGACCGTGGAAGCTCAGCACCAAGTGATCCGGCCAGCGGTTGCGCATCCAAAAGTCGTTGACGCATTGCGCCAGGGCTTTGATGTAGCCGACGTCGTCATGAAAGGCGTCGATGGTGCGCAATGCGGGCATGCGCCGCATGCGGACCGCCGTGGCGAACACCGCATCGTGGGCGGAGGCTGTCGCGCTGGCCGCGTACTGGGGATAAAGCGGCACCACGAGCATCCGGTCGCAGCCCGCCGCCTTAAGCCGTGCAATCGCCGCCGCGATCGGCGGGTTGCCGTAGCGCATGCCGAGCTCGACCGCCGCCAAGTCGCCGGGAAAGCCCAGGGTTTTCAGGCGTTCGCCGAGGTGGCCCATGAGCAGCGTGCGTTGCCTGACGCTGTGAACCAGGAGCGGCGATCCGTCCTTGGTCCAGATGGCTGCGTACTTGCGCGCGGACTTTGCCGGGCGCACCCGCAGCACAGCGCCGTGCAGGATTGGCATCCACACCACGCGCGGGATCTCCACCACCCGGCGATCGGCCAGAAACTGCGCAAGATAGCGACGGACCGCGGCGGGTGTCGCGGCATCGGGCGTGCCCAGATTGATGAGCAACACCCCCACCCGTGCAATCGTGGTGTGGTCGTGTGAAGGTTCACGAAGGAAAGCGGTCACCGGCGAATCATTCGCGGGCCCGATATGCCTTCAACGCTTCATCTGCCTTTTTTCGGATCGTCCTGCGCAACCCCGGCAGCCCTACCACCCAGCCGACCGGACCCAACGCCTGCCGCGACCACCGCCACAGGTCGAAGCTATCCCGGTGCGAAGCAATTTTCCCGTCGCGAAATCGAAACGTCGCATCGATCTCGTTGACTACCGGGCGGCCCGTCGCGGTATAGGTGTAACGCGCTGTCCAATGGGCGCGTCCGTCGGTCACGTCGGCGTCGATTCCCGACGTCTTGACCTGCAGGTCCTTGCCTCGCGAGCAAAGCATGCGCCACATCGCGCACATGCCGGCGTAATCGAGATGAGTGAAAACAGGATCCGAAAACGAGGCATCGGACGCATAGCACGCGATCATCCCTTCGGCATCGCGGCGGCCAAAGGCCGCGTAAAAACGCGTGATCAATGCCGCGTTGCGCGCCGCATCCCGTGAGATCAGGGTCTTGGTGACTCGTGGCTTCGGCGTCTTGACGCTCGGGACCTTCACTCCCCCATTGCCGGCGATTGGTTTGCGACTCGCGCTTCTTTTACCTGAACGGCCCGCCATCAGAAGTCCCTATCCATTTCGTTGTTGCGTCAATGCGTTCGACAGGAGCTTCGCGGTGATGTCGACGATGGGAATGACGCGCTCGTAGGCCATGCGCGTCGGCCCGATCACCCCGAGCGTGCCGATGACCTGCCCATCGCGCTCGTACGGAGCGGTCACCACGCTGCACTCGTCGAGAGGCACCAAACCCGATTCGCCGCCAATGTAGATCTGCACGCCTTCGGCCTTCTGCGAAGCGTCCAGCAGGTGGATGAGCGAGGTCTTCTGATCGAAAAGATCGAAAAGGCGCCGCAGCCGATCCATGTTCGAGGCGAGATCCTCGGCATTGAGCAGGTTGCGCTCGCCCGTCACCACCAGCGCTTCGTTTTCATCGAGGGCTGCGCCGCCGGCCTCGACGGCCGCGGTCATCAACCCGACAATATCCTCGCGCAGGGAGCGCAGCTCCTCCCGCAGGAGCGAGCGCACGGCATCCAGGGGATGGCCGGCGTAATGCTCGTTGAAAAAGTTGGTCGTCTCCTGCAACTGACTCTGGGTGTAGATGCGATCCATGTGGAGGATCCGGTTCTGCACATCGCCTTCCGGCGTCACGATGATGAGCAGCACGCGGCGCTCCGAAAGCCGCATGAATTCCAGATGGCGAAATGAGGCTTCGCGCCGCGGCGTCATCACCACGCCCGCGAAATGGGTGAGCTGCGAGAGCAGGTGCCCGGCCGCGTTGACGAGCTGCTGCGGGCGATCGGCCGTGAACTCGCCCTCGAGCCGATGAATCTCGAGCTCGTGCAGCGGGCGCACCACCATCAGGCTATCGACAAAGAACCGGTAGCCCTTGGGGGTGGGGACGCGTCCGGCCGAGGTGTGCGGGCTGGTGATGTAACCCAGCTCTTCCAGGTCCGCCATCACGTTGCGCACGGTCGCAGGTGAAAGCTCCAGGCCGGATTGCCGCGACAGCACGCGCGACCCGACGGGCTGGCCATCGTCGATGTATCGCTCGATCAGCGTCTTCAGCAAATGTTGCGCGCGGGCGTCCAGCATGGGTCCATTTTATGCGAGGCAGCGCCGCGCCGGGTATTTCAATGGTGCCGGTGGAGCGTTATTTCGTGCACCGGTGTTCGGATTCGTCGGAACGGCGGCTTCCGAGCCGATGCGGGCGTATGCTTTAATCCCGGTCATGTCCGACACCAAAGCGCCGATGGCGTTTCGTCGCGTTGCCATCATCGGGCGCTATGGAAGCCCGGGCATGGCAGCCCCGCTTTCGCGCCTCGCGAAGTTTCTGTCGGCGCGCGGCCACCAGGTCGTGCTGGAGGCCGAAACCGCGCGCTCCGCCCCCCTGCCGGGATATCCGACTGCAGCCGCGGACCGGCTGGGTCCGCAGGCTGACGTCGCCATTGTGGTGGGCGGCGACGGCACCATGCTCTCGATCGGTCGCCAGTTGGCCCCCTTCGATGTGCCGCTGATTGGCGTGAACCTGGGGCGGCTGGGGTTCTTGACGGACATTCCGATCGCGAAATTGGAAGCGTCGCTCGGCGCCATGCTCGACGGTCGCTTCCTCGAGGAGCAGCGGACGCTGCTTGACGCCGAAGTCGTGCATGAAGCGGGCACGAGCGAGCGGGCCCTCGCGCTGAACGAAGTGGTGGTGAGCCGCGGCACAATGGGCGGGATGATCGATCTCGCGGTCGAGATCGATGGCCGGTTCGGCTATGCCCTGCGCGCCGATGGGCTTATCGTAGCCACGCCGACGGGATCGACCGCCTACGCCTTGTCCGCCCACGGTCCGATCGTGCATCCGCAGGTGCCCGCGCTGCTGCTCGTTCCGGTGGCGCCGCACGCGCTGACCAATCGGCCGATCGTGATCGGTGAAACCTCGACCATCACAGTCACGCTGTTGCGCGGCAAGGACGCGTCGGCGCACTGCGATGGTCACGCCCACTTCCCGCTGCACGAAGGCGACCGCGTTGCGGTGCGGCGCGCCGCACACCCGGCCCGCTTGCTGCATCCGGAAGGGCACGATTACTTCGCCATGCTGCGGGAAAAGCTGCATTGGAGCGAGACGCCGGAATCGGTGCAGCAGGCAAAAAACTAGGAAATGTTACGGCTTCTTTCCATCCGCAATTTTGTCGTCGTCGAATCGCTCGCGCTGGAGCTCGATCCGGGCTTTTCGGTGCTGACCGGCGAAACGGGGGCGGGTAAATCCATCCTGCTCGACGCGTTGGCATTGCTGCTCGGCGACCGCTTCGAGTTGCGGCAGTTGAAACCGGGTGCGGAGCGTGCCGAGCTGGCGGCGTCCTTCGATGTCACTCACGTTCCCGACGCGCTCGCATGGCTCGAGGAGCAGGGGCTTGCCGACGAGCACAATCTGCTCCTGCGCCGGACGCTCGATGCGCAGGGGCGCAGCCGGGCCTGGATCAACGGCAGTCCGGCCACGCTCGCGCAGTTGAACGACGTCGGCGCGGCGCTCGTCGACCTGCACGGACAGCACGCGCATCAATCGCTGCTCGCCACCGAAGCACAGCGCAGCTTGCTGGACGAGTTCGGCGGCTTTGCGACGCTCGCCCGCGAAGTCGGCAAGGCGTGGCGAACGTGGCGTGCCGCCACCGCGCGGCGCGATGCCGCGGCCGAAGCCGCCGCTTCGAGCGCAGCCGAACGCGAGTTGCTTTGCGCCCGGGAGCGTGAGATCGCGGCCCTGGTGATGTCCAGTGATGAATGGACGACGGTCAGCCAATCGCAATCGCGTCTCGCGCACGCTGCAAGCCTGCTCGACGCCGCCGCCGCCGCCGAAGATGCGATTGCCGAGGACGAGGATGCGATCAGTCGCCGGCTCGCAACCATCATCACCCGCCTGCAAGCCGGCGTGACACACGATCCGGCGCTGGGTGAAATCGTGGCGCTGCTGGAGCCCGCCCAAATCCAGCTCGCCGAAGCTGCGCGCGCGCTGCGTCTTTATCGTGCCCATCTGGACCTTGATTCCGGCGAGCTCGCGCGGGTTGAGGAGCGGTTGAGCGCGATCCACGACGTGGCGCGCAAGCATCGCGTGCGGCCCGAAGCGCTGCCGCAGCTTCTGATCGATACCACGGTCCGCCTGGCCGCGCTTGCCGCCGCCACGGATGCCGACCAGCTCGCGCGTGAAGCGACGCAGGCGCAGGCGAGCTACCGTGCGCTGTCCGAGCAACTGTCTGCCAAACGCGACGAGGCCGCCACCGA
>JANXZT010000105.1 GCA_025355395.1 Betaproteobacteria bacterium | reverse complement strand
ACCCACGACCAGTTCCGCGGCATGGCCGGACAGGATTTGGCTGCCTTGGGCATACCCGGTGAACGTGAATACGTGCACGCTTATTGCCGTCGTACGGGTCGCGGCGACATCGATCCAATCGACTGGGAATTCTATGTTGCGTTCAGCATGTTCCGCCTCGCCGCGATTCTGCAGGGGATCGTAAAGCGGGCGATCGACGGCACTTCCGCGAGCCCGGAAGCGGCACCAACCGGCGCGCGTGCGCGCACGATTGCCGACGTCGCGTGGCGGCAGGTTGAATCGATTGCGAACGTTGCGGACAAAGCCGAATGAACCTTCGCTTCGACCAGCTCAAAAGACCCGGGTGATGACCGTCGATTTGAAAACGCCAGTCGTCGTTGGCATCGGCGTCGCGACCCAACGCGAGGACGATCCGCTGCGCGCCCGGGAACCGCTGGATCTGATGCTCGACGCCGCGCGCCGCGCCGCTTCCGACACCGGATCCGATGGCGCGCGTGTGCTCGCCGGAGTGGACCGCATTGCAGTGCCGAAAGGCCGCTGGCGTTATCAGAATCCGGCCAGTGAACTCGCTCGAGCGATCGGCGCCAAGCAGGCGGTGACGGTGCTCGCCTCCGTGGGCGTGTTGCAGCAAACGCTGCTTGGCGATGTCTGCCAGCGTATTGCCGAGGGCGAGATAGGTTCCGCCTTGGTCGTCGGCGGCGATGCCGGGTACCGCATCCTGCGGTCGAAGATCCACGGTGTCCCGCTTACCGAGCGCCAGCAGGACGACGTGCCGGACGAAACCTTCTCGCCGTTGGATGAACTGCGGCACCCGGCGGAGCTGCGTGCTGGAATGAAGATGCCGGTCGGCCTCTACGCCATTATCGAGAGCGCCTATCGCAAGCAGAAAGGATGGTCCGTCGATGCGCACCGGGACCGGCTCGCGGCGATGTACAGCCGCTTCAGCGAGATCGCCGCGCAAAACCCCGCTGCCTGGAAACGCGCGCCGGTTGCGCCCGATGCGATTCGGAATGCATCGGAGCGCAATCCCATGCAAGCGTTCCCGTACACCAAGCTGCACTGCTCGACGTGGAATGTGGACCAGGCGGGAGCGTTGTTGTTTTGCTCTGCAAGCAAAGCGGAGGCACTGGGCATCCCGCGCACCCAATGGATCTACCCCGTCGCGAGCACCGAATCGAACCACATGGTGCAGGTCTCCGCCCGAACGGACTTGGCGGGTTGCCCCGGCGCGGGCATCGCCGGCCGCGCCGCGCTCGATGCCGCCGATCTGCGCGCCTCGGACGTCGAGTTGATCGACTTGTACACCTGCTTTCCGATCGCGGTCGAGACCTACGCCGCCGCGCTGGGACTGCCCGTTACGCGCGACCTCACCGTGACCGGCGCGATGCCATTTGCCGGCGGCCCCTACAACAACTACGTGCTACAGGCCACGTGTCGCATGGTCGACCTGCTGCGGCAAGGACAGGGGCGTTACGGTCTTGTCTCCTCGGTGTCGGGCATCCTGACCAAGCAGGGCTTCGGCTTATGGTCGACGCAGCCCGGGCCCAAAGGCTTCGTGCTGGAGGACGTGACCGCTGTGGTCGCTCGCGAAGTTCGGACGAAGGAAATCCTTGAAGAGAGCAGGAGCGATGGCGTCGTGGCGGGCTACACCGTGCTCTACGGGCCGTCGCAGACACCGCGCGGGGTCGTCGTGGCCGATATCGACGGCGGCCGTGCGGTGGCTCATACGGAGGACCGCGCACTCGTGGCCCAGATGGAATCGATCGAGTTCTGCGGGGCCAAGATACGTCTCCGCGACGCCGGCACGTTTGCCATGGCAACGTAGCCACTCAATAGGGAAAGCCAAATCGTGTTCTTCGAAACGTCACCGAAGGTGCGGGATCTGCAGGCTCGGCTGGCCGCATTCATGGAGCAGCACATCTATCCGAACGAGCGCCGATACTTCGACGAGGCGGAGCGATTGGGACCGTGGAAGGTTTATCCGGTCGTCGAGGAACTGAAGCCACTGGCCAAGGCGGCCGGATTGTGGAATCTCTTCCTTCCTCCTTCGCATTACCGTCCCGGCTTGTTGAACTTCGAATACGCGCCGCTCTGCGAAATCATGGGCAGGTCACTGCTCGCGCCGGAGGTGTTCAACTGCAACGCGCCGGACACCGGCAACATGGAAGTGTTCCTGCACTATGGGACGCCGGAACAGCAGGCTCGCTGGCTCACGCCATTGCTGGCGGGGGAGATACGCTCCTGCTTTGCGATGACCGAGCCGGCCGTTGCGTCGAGCGATGCGACTAACGTCGAGTCGTCCATCACGCGAAGCGGTGACGAATACATCATCAACGGCCGGAAGTGGTACACGACCGGCGCGACTGATCCACGCTGCAAGATTTCGATCTTCATGGGCAAGACCGATCCCGGCAATCGCAACCGTCATTTGCAGCAGTCGATGATCCTGGTGCCGATGGACGCCCCCGGCGTAACAGTCGTGCGCGCCATTGCGGTATTCGGGTTTTATGGCGTGCCAGACCGCGCGTCGGAGGTGGTTTTTGACAACGTGCGCGTTCCCGCATCGAACCTGCTGCTCGGCGAGGGTCGCGGCTTCGAAATCGCCCAGGGACGACTGGGTCCCGGGCGCATCCATCATTGCATGCGGCTCATCGGCTTGTCGGAACGCATGTTGGAGCTCATGTGCAAGCGCACCCTGAGTCGCGTGGCGTTCGGCAAGCCGATCGCCGATCAAGGCGTGACTCGGGAACGGATCGCCGAAGCGCGCATCGCCATCGACCAGTGTCGTCTGCTGACTTTGAAAGCCGCGTACATGATGGACACGGTCGGCAAGAAAGCGGCCAAAGCAGAGATCGCGATGATCAAGGTTGCCGCCCCGAACATGGCCTGCAAAGTGATCGACTGGGCCATCCAGGCGTACGGGGGCGGAGGAACCAATAACGACGTCGGCCTTGCCTCCGCCTACGCCACGGCGCGGATGTTGCGTCTTGCCGACGGACCCGACGAGGTCCATCGCAACCAGATTGCAAAGCTGGAGCTGGCGAAATACGGCTGACGGCCTCGTTCTGATCAACTTCATCCCGGGAGGGTCTGGGAATGGCGGATGGCAAAGCAAGTGGCGACAGCGGCTTCGCGCCGCTGCGGGGCGTGCGCATCGTCGATTTCTCCGCGAACATTGCAGGACCCTACGCCACGATGATTCTGGCCCAGATCGGCGCCGACGTCGTGCACGTCGAATCGCGACAAGGAGACGACTCGCGTCAGTGGGCGGGGGTGGGAGATATCAGTGTCGTTCATCGCCTGATGGGCGCCGGCAAGCGCAGCATGGTGATCGATCTGAAGAACCCGCAAGGCCTCTCCGTCGCGCGAACATTGATCAAACGCGCCGATGTCGTGCTGCAGAGCATGCGTCCCGGCGTTGCCGAACGCATAGGCATCGGCGAGGCGGCAGTCCGAGAGCTCAATACCGACGTGCTCTATTACGATTTGAACGCGTTTGGCACAGGTTCCGTCGGCAGGGCGCAGCCGGGTTACGACCCGCTGGTGCAGGCGTTCACCGGGATCATGGAAATGACCGGCCATGTGGGTTCGCCGCCGACCCGTTGCGCGCCGTCGATCATCGATTTGGGCACCGGACAGTGGATCGCCATGGGCATACTTGCGAGTCTCCTGGCCAAGGGCCGCGGCCAACCCGTCAAACGCATGGAGACCGCATTGGTCGACGCCGGATTCAGCGTTGTCGGGTACCAAGCCACGACTGCGCGCATGACCGGCAAGCGCCCGCCGCGGTCAGGGTCGGGCAACCCGATTGCAGCTCCCTACCAATGCTATCTCGCGCGCGACGGATATCTCATGCTCGCGGCCGCCAACGAAAAGTTGTGGCGGAAGGTGGTGAACGTTCTCGCGGCGCCGCAGCTCCTCGAAGACACGCGATTCGCTACGGTCGAAACGCGCAGCCGCAACAATGCGGAGCTCGAGCAGAAGCTCACGGCGCTACTTGCTACCGAGAACGTCGATACCTGGCTCGAGCGCTTCACGAGTGCGGGCGTGCCCGTCACCCGGGTGTATGGACTCGAAGCGGCCGTTCGGAGCAAGGTCGCACAGGAGCGGCAGACTTTTGTGGAATCGGACGGCGTGCCACTGGTTCGTTTGCCCTGGATCGTCGACGGTAACGTTGTGCCATGGCAAAGACCGGCCCCGAAGCTTGGCGAGCACACCGCGGAAGTGCTCGATGAGATCGGATATTCGGCGGACAAAGTGAGGGAGCTCATTGCATGCGGCGCCGTCGCCACCGAGCCGCAAGCGCCCTCATGACGGCAGAGTCCTTCATTGCAGATCGAGCCAACGAAGTGCGGGTAAATATAAATAGAGGGGACAGACCACGTTTGTTCAGGCGCTGGGCTAGCCGCAGCGCTGCGGCACGCAAAACAAACGTGGTCTGTCCCCTATTTACTATTTAAGGCTCCTTGAATGCGGGTGTAGCCCCAGCTCGGATTTTCCTGCGTCATGCG
>JANXZT010000078.1 GCA_025355395.1 Betaproteobacteria bacterium | reverse complement strand
CGGCACGCCGAGCTCGAGGTCGAGCCGCAACGTCTGCGGCAGGTGCTCTTCCCACGCATAAACGCCGATGCGCGTCTGCACGCGCAGGTCGTTGATGAAGATGGTGTTCATCGGGTGCGGCGCACGGTGGTCGCCGCTGCTCGGCGGGCAAGCTGCTTTGTGCGTATCATCCGCGCATTCTAACCGACGTACGGCGCATGCTTTCCGCGGCAGACGCGCTCGCATGCGTTGCTCGCCGAACTGACCACGGCTCCCGATGATCGCTTCCATCGCCTTCCTCCTCGCGGCCTACCTCATCGGCTCGATCTCGTTTGCCGTGGTGGCGAGCAAGGTTTACGGGTTGCCCGATCCTCACACCTACGGCTCCGGCAATCCCGGCGCCACCAACATGTTACGCACCGGGAACAAGGCGGCCGCCGTGGTGACGCTGATCGGCGATGGCGCCAAGGGATGGCTCGCGGTATGGCTCGCGATCCGCTACGGCCCCGCGGCGGGCACGGCTGCCTGGACGGTCCCGGCGGTGGCACTGGCGGCGTTCCTCGGACACCTCTTTCCGGTCTTTCACCGCTTCGCCGGGGGCAAGGGCGTTGCCACCGCGGGCGGGATCATCACCGCGTTGCACGCTCCGCTGGGGCTCGTGCTGACCACCGTGTGGATGGCGATCGCGCTCGGCTTTCGCGTCTCGTCACTGGCTTCCCTCGTGGTAGCGCTCTTTGCGCCGGTCGGCGCCTTTTATGTGTTCGGCAATGCACTTACCACCTGGGCGATAGTGCCGATCGCGATGCTTCTGGTCTGGCGTCATCGCGCGAACATCCGGCAACTTTTTTCGGGTACCGAGCGCAGGATCGGACGCTGAATCCTCACCGCGGCACGCTCATCGATGCGAGCTCCCACCGCGGCCGCACGGCGAACGCATAATCCGTGGTCATTCCGCTCTGCAGACGCAATGCGCCGACAAGCGCGATCATCGCGCCGTTGTCGGTGCAGAATTCGAGATCCGGAAAGAAGACTTCCGCGCCGGCGGCTGCCACATCGGCTTGCAAACGCGCCCGCAACATGCGATTCGCTCCCACACCACCCGCGACGACGAGACGACGATGACCGGTGGCCCACAGGGCGGCGAGCGCCTTGCAGGCCAGTACATCGACCACCGCGTCCTGGAACTCGCGCGCAATATCGGCCTTCCGCTGCTGCGTCAACGGCTCGCGGCGGGCGATGGTCAATACGGCCGTCTTGAGTCCGCTGAAGCTCATGTCGAGATCGCCGCTATCCTTCATCGGCCGGGGCAGCGTGACGGACCCTGCAACGCCGGTTGCCGCAAGCTCTGCAAGCGCAGGTCCGCCGGGGTAGGCAAGTCCAAGGAGCTTCCCCGTCTTGTCGAAAGCCTCGCCCGCCGCGTCGTCGAGAGTATCGCCAAGAAGCCGGTACGACCCGACTTCCGCCACCGCGAACAGCTGGCTGTGGCCGCCGGAGACGGGCAGAGCCACGAAGGGGAACGCGGGTTGCGGCGTCGCGAGCAGCGGCGACAGGAGGTGTCCCTCGAGATGATGGACGCCGATGACGGGCTTGCGCAGCGCGAACGCGAGCGCGGCGGCAACACTCGCGCCCACCAGCAGTGCACCTGCTAGCCCGGGACCTTCGGTGTAGGCGACGCCATCGAGGTCCGCCAGGGTGAGTCCCGCCTGCGCGAGAACCCGGCGCGCGAGGGGCACGATGCGCCGGACATGATCGCGCGAAGCGAGTTCCGGCACCACGCCGCCGTACGCCTGATGCAGATCGACCTGGGAATGCAGAGCATGCGCAAGAAGGCCGCCGCCCGCGCTGTCATAGACGGCAACGCCGGTTTCGTCACAGGAAGTCTCGATGCCTAAGACACGCATGGGGGTCGAGGGGTGAAACGGCTTGCGTGATTATAGCGGCTCTTGCTTCACCGCCTTGGGGCTGCTATAGTTCTTGGTTACACGAACGATCCATAGCCGCAAAGGAACGATCTACATGACCAGCGTTCGCGTCCGCGAAAACGAGCCTTTCGAAGTGGCCCTGCGCCGCTTCAAGCGCACCATTGAAAAGACGGGCCTCCTCACCGAGCTGCGGGCCCGCGAGTTCTACGAAAAGCCGACCTCCGAACGCAAGCGCAAGCTCGCCGCAGCGGTCAAGCGCCACTACAAGCGCCTGCGGAGCCAGCAACTCCCGCCCAAACTCTTTTAGCGTTTACCGGGGCGATCGGCGCAAAAAGGGGCGATTCGATTCGCCCCTCTGCATTTCGGCTTCGATTCCGGCGTCGATTTGCGAATCTGGCGTCGACCCTGCAAAGGTGGCCGGAAGTGATCAGGCCGGCGATGCTCACCCGGTTCCATTCGCAATTATCTTTCATTTTCCGCGCCGAGCATGAGCCTCAAAGACCGCGTCACCGAAGACATGAAGGCCGCGATGCGCGCCCGCCAGAGTGCGCGGCTTTCGACCATCCGGCTCCTGCTTGCCGCAATGAAACAGCGGGAGGTGGACGAGCGCATCACCTTGAGCGATGCGGATGTGCTTTCGATCATCGACAAGATGATCAAGCAGCGGCGCGATTCGGTTACCCAGTTCGAGGCCGGAGGCCGCCAGGATCTCGTGGACATCGAGCGGGCGGAAGTCGCCGTGCTCGCCGAATACATGCCCCAGCCGCTCTCGCCAACCGAGATCGAGGAGATGATCAACGCCGCAATCGCCGATACCGGCGCGGCCAGTATCGCCGGCATGGGCAAGGTCATGGCGGTGCTGCGTCCGAAGCTCGCCGGCCGCGCGGATCTCGGCGACGTGTCGGCCAAGGTCAAGGCGCGTCTTTCGGCCTGAACCGTCGGCGCAATCGCGCGCAGGGATTGATTTGGCGCGGTCCGATTCGCCCGCGGCTCTTGGTCTCGCCCCGGTCGCCTATAATCAACCGGAACGCGCCGCTGGTTGCCAACGCGGCGCACGCCGGCGAATAGCGCCGGGTTGGCCGGGGCAGCGCGAATTCATGATTCCAAACGATTTCATCCAGACGCTGCTGGCCCGCGTCGACATCGTCGATGTCATCGATCGCTATGTGCCGCTCAAGAAGGCGGGCGCCAATTACGCTGCATGCTGTCCCTTTCATAACGAGAAGACCGCCTCATTCACGGTCAGTCGGACCAAGCAGTTCTATCACTGCTTCGGCTGCGGCGCGCACGGCACTGCGATCGGATTTCTCATGGAGTACGGCGGTCGCGCATTCCCGGAAGCGGTGGAGGAGCTCGCCAAGGACGCCGGGCTCGAAGTGCCCCGTCCCGAACGCTCCGGCGAAACGCAGCGCCGCGAGCAGTCCCTGGGTCTCGCCGAGCTCCTGCTCGAAGCCGCCCGCTTCTACCGGGCGCGTTTGAAGGAAACCCCGGCGGCGATTGCATATCTCAAGGGACGCGGTCTTACCGGCGTTGTCGCCGCAAGATTCGGCATCGGTTATGCACCGGACGGGTGGCAGCCGCTCGCGGCGGCGTTTCCACGCTACGAAGAGCCTGCGCTCGAAACGGCGGGATTAGTCATCGCCGGCGAGGGCGGCAAGCGCTACGACCGGTTCCGCGACCGCGTGATGTTCCCGATTCATGACAGCCGCGGGCAAGTCATCGGTTTTGGTGGACGGATTATTGCCGCGGGCGAGCCCAAATACCTCAATTCGCCGGAGACGCCGCTTTTTTCCAAGGGCCGGGAGCTCTACGGACTCTACCAGGCGCGCGGCGCCATTCGCGACATCGGGAAAGTGGTCGTGGTCGAAGGCTACATGGATGTCGTCGCGCTCGCGCAGCATGGCGTGGAGTACGCCGTCGCGACCCTTGGCACCGCCACCACGCCCACTCATCTGCAAAAGCTTTTTCGTCTCGCCGATCGCGTCGTGTTCTGCTTCGACGGCGACAACGCCGGGCGCAAGGCCGCCTGGCGCGCGCTGGAAAATGCCTTGCCCGCGCTGGCTGATGGCAAGGAAGCGACCTTTCTTTTTCTTCCCGACGGCAATGATCCGGATGATTTTGTGCGCCAGCGCGGCAAGGCTGCCTTCGAAGGGCTCATGGCACAGGCCAAGCCACTTTCGGAGTTTCTGCTCGCCGAGCTTGTGGTCCAGCACCCGCCCATCAGCCCCGAAGGATGTGCGGCGCTTTTGGCGGCGGCCCGGCCCTATCTAAGCGAGCTAACGGCACCGATTCTGGCGGCGATGCTGCGCCGGCGGCTGGCGGAACTTGCCGGCCTGCCCGAGGCCGAACTAAGGACGTTGCTGGGACCCGCGGCAGATCCGCAAAACGCCCGTGCCGGAGCGGGTCTGCAATCGCCGCGCCGTCGCGCCCCAGCGGGCAGGCGGGCGCCCTCGCTGGTGCGCGAGTTGCTGCAAAGCCTCCTCCTGCAGCCGGACTTGGCGCGTGCCGTAGCCTTGCCGCAGCCGCAGGACGGCACGCCGGAGGGTGCCGCCCTAAGTGCCGTGGTTGCGTTCTGCATGGAGGCGACAGGGCCCGTCAATACGCCCGGCGTGCTCCAGCATTTCGCTGGCTCGGCGCACGCGGTAGTGTTGGCGCAAGCAGTCGTAACGGCGGAAGACCATGGCCTGACACCGGAACAGGCCGCTTTGCATTTGCAGGCGGGAGTCGAGCGTTACTGGCAGCAAGCGCAACGCGCCGGCCGGCCGGTCTCACCGGCGGCGGAAACCTCGGCCTCCGCGGAAGAAACCGAACGACTGCGGCAACTGGAAATGGTTCGTCGAGCGCTGCCCCAGAGCCCGGTGGATTCGTCCCGCGGCGCTGCGTGACGCGACGCGGTGGGGGTCGGGCCGGGAGGCCTGACGGAAGGTGCGCCATGGAGTTGTTCCCGCACCACTTGCCGGCGGCGTTCTGGCCACCTCGCGAGACTTGAGGTTTGCCCTACGCCACCTCGCGAGACTTGAGGTTTGCCCTACGTATGGCCGCCGCGCGGGCTGAAATGAGATAAGCGCATGTTATACTTTGAAGTTTTCCCGGTTGCCCCCATGTGTGGGCCAGGAACCCCGAACCGCTAGGACCGCCATGGCCAAAAAGCTCGCGAAGCCGCTGCGCAAGCCGCCCGCTACATCCCACGCCCGTGCCGGCACGAAGCCGGCTTCGCCCGGGCAAAGCCGGACGTCGTCGCGCGCCGTGGCCACCAAACCCGCCGCGAAAAAACCGCCCGCCAAAAAACCAGTCGTCAGGAAACACGTCAAACCCGCAGCGAAGCCTGTTGCGAAGCACGCCGCGCCGAAAGCGAAGCGCGCTGTGCCGAAAGCGAAGCGCGCCGTGCCGAAAGCGAAGCACGCCGTGCCGAAAGCGAAGCACGGCGCGAGGAAGCAACCGATGGCGCTCGTGAAGTCGGCGACCAGAAAGATCGTCGCAAAAGGCCACGCAGTCAAAGCGAAGACACCGACGAAACCGAATACGCCGCCGAAGGTCGTATCCCGAAGCGCCCATAAGCCAGTGAATGCAGGGGCCGCCAACGATTCGAGATCGAAAACGGCAAAGCTGTTGACCAGGCCGCCGTCTTCCAGCAGCAAGCCCGCGACCCGGACGGCCGCCATTGCGGCCCATGCGCTGGGAGTTAAGGGCACGTCCAAGCCGCCGGCAACGCCGATCAATCACAAGCCGACAACCGTGGGTGAAATTGCCGCCAAGCTCGCTGGCAAGCGCGCGGAAGACGCCGCCACCAAAAAAGGCAAGGGGCGAGCCCACGAAGTCGCGCCGCGGGTGTTGACGCCGGCCGACGTAGAAGCGCGCAAGCGTCGGCTGAAAACCCTGATCGTACTGGGCAAGGAGCGCGGGTTCCTGACGTTCGCCGAGATCAATGATCATCTGCCCGATGACGTGCTGGATGCCGAGCAGATCGAAGGCATCATCGGCATGATCGGCGACATGGGCATCCAGGTGTACGACGAGGCGCCGGATGCCGAAACGCTGCTGTTGTCGGAGACGGCGCCCACGGCGCCCACCGAAGACGTCGAAGAAGCCGCCGAGGCGGCGGTCTCGACACTCGATTCGGAATTCGGCCGCACCACCGATCCGGTGCGCATGTACATGCGTGAAATGGGCTCGGTCGAGCTCTTGACGCGCGAAGGCGAGATCGAGATCGCCAAGCGCATCGAGGAGGGCCTGAAGCACATGATCATGGCGATCTCGGCCTGTCCGATGACCGTCACGCAAATCCTCGATCTCGCAGAAAAGATCGGCAAGGACGAGTTGAAGATCGACGACCTCGTCGATGGGCTGATGGATTTCAACGAGGAGCTCGATGCCTTGGAAGACGTCGAAGGCGAGCTCGAGGAAGAAGAGGACGAGGGTGACGCCGGCGCGATTGCGGCAGAAAACCTGGAGCGGCTGAAGACGGCGGCGCTCGAGCGCTTTGCCACCATCCGCAGGCACTTCATGCGCATGCTCGCGGTGCTGCAGAAGGAAGGGCACAAGGCGCCGAAATACATGGAGTTGCAGAAGAAGATCAGCAACGAGCTGATGCAGATCCGGTTTTCGGCGCGGCAGGTCGAGAAGCTGTGCGACAGCGTGCGCACCGAAGTCGACAATATCCGCCAGACCGAGCGCAAGATCCAGGATCTCGTGGTGAACAAGGCCGGCATGCCGCGCCCGGATTTCATCAAGAAATTCCCGGAAAACGAGGTGAGCCTGCGCTGGATCGACCGTGAGGTCGCGGCCAGGCACGGCTATAGCGAGCAGCTCGCGAAGTACCGGCAGGCCATCGTCGAGCAGCAACAGAAGCTTCTCGACCTCCAGAAGCGGGTGATGATTCCGCTGAAGGACCTGAAGGACATCAACAAGCAGATGTCGCAGGGCGAAGCGCGTGCGCGCAAGGCGAAGCGCGAGATGACCGAGGCCAATCTTCGGCTGGTGATTTCGATCGCCAAGAAATACACCAACCGCGGTTTGCAGTTCCTCGATCTTATCCAGGAAGGCAACATCGGCCTCATGAAGGCGGTGGACAAGTTCGAGTACCGGCGCGGGTACAAATTCTCGACCTATGCGACGTGGTGGATTCGTCAGGCCATCACCCGCTCGATCGCCGACCAGGCGCGCACCATTCGCATTCCGGTGCACATGATCGAGACCATCAACAAGATGAACCGGATCTCGCGCCAGATCCTGCAGGAAACCGGCCAGGAGCCCGACCCGGCGCTGCTCGCCGAAAAGATGGAAATGCCCGAGGAGAAAATCCGCAAGATCCTCAAGATCTCCAAGGAACCGATTTCCATGGAGACGCCGATCGGCGACGACGACGATTCGCATCTTGGCGATTTCATCGAGGACCTGTCGACGATCGCACCCTCCGATGCGGCCGTCAACGCGAGCCTGCGCGACGTGTGCAAGGATATTCTCGACACATTGACCCCGCGCGAAGCGAAGGTGCTGCGCATGCGCTTTGGCATCGAGATGAACACCGATCACACGCTGGAGGAAGTCGGCAAGCAGTTCGATGTCACGCGGGAGCGGATTCGGCAGATCGAAGCCAAGGCATTGCGGAAGCTCCGCCATCCTTCCCGCTCGGAGAAGCTTCGCAGCTTTCTCGAGGGCGAAGGCTGACCCACTCGCGCACCACCCGTCTCCACGCAAAATGCCCCGGTCGGCCGGGGCATTTTGTTTTTGGGCACGATCCGTCGACCGCTGGATCCGGAACCAGCGGCTTCCCGGTTGTCGCGCTCTA
Organism: Betaproteobacteria bacterium; assembly: GCA_025355395.1. GTDB lineage: Bacteria > Pseudomonadota > Gammaproteobacteria > Burkholderiales > Casimicrobiaceae > CAIWHR01. Next base: position 190 of record JANXZT010000078.1, on the reverse strand, counting down.
TGCAGTGCGCGATGATGGCGCCGAGGTCCTCACTCTTTGAACGTAAGAACCGCAGTAACCTGATCCGGCGCTTCGGCATCGTTGCGGACGATGAAGCCCAAGGATTCAGTGAAGCGCAGCATCTTGTGATTGGTTCGCAGCACGCTACCTTCGAGACGACCCACTCCACGCTCGCGCGCGGCATCGATGA
>JANXZT010000069.1 GCA_025355395.1 Betaproteobacteria bacterium | reverse complement strand
CTCGTCCTGCAGGGCGCGCGTGAAGACGGTGTTGATCTGGGTGCCCGCTTCCTGCGCCACGAGCTCACCGAGTTGGTCCTGCATCGTGTTGGCGATCAGCCGGGCACGAATATCGAGGTCGCTGGTCCACCAGCGCAACGTGAGGCTGTCGACCAGTGGCACGATGGCGTACGCGAGGACGGCGAGGGTGAGCGTGAGCGGCGCAATGAAGCGCAGCGGCAGGCTGATCGAGCGAAGGCGGCGGAGCATGGTTGTCGTCGTAGCGCTACACGCCGTCGCCGGCTGATGGCCGGCCACGACGCCCTGGGCGTGATGGACGGGCGGATTGTTTTGCGGCCCACAAGCCATCCCGGGTCGCAGGGCCCGTGCGCTGATTCGACCCTGGGGCACCGCAGGCAGTTCCCTCGACCGGCCTTTGGCGCGTCAAGGCGCGGGCTTCAGCTGCGTCCGGGCCCGGCGTGCGGGCGGACTTGTCGTCGATAAGCCATCCAGCCCTGCGACCTGCCGGCCTCGTCGCCGCCGTCACGCTCGGCGTTGGCGCAGGCTGGACGCCCGACCTGCAGGAACTTGCATGGGGCGCCGACCCCATGATCAACGGCGCTTTTGCTTCTTGTTTTGCTTCTTGTCGAGCAGGGAGCCGCGGCAACGGCGTGCGCCACAGCGGCAGGCATAGGCCTCGCGCATACCCTTGGTGATGCGGCCATCGACGTGCAGCCGGTAATCGTACGCGAGCTCCTCGCCGGCGCGGACGGTGCGGCGCGCATGGATGAACACGTGTCCGTCGTCGTCCTCGAGCGCTTCGCAATTGGGATCGCAGGAATGGTTGATCCAGCGTGCCGCGTTGCCGCGCAAGCTCGCGTCGATCACGCTGCCATCGTCCAACTCGAACAGGAAGGTGTGGTACGGCTCGTCGGGATCGAGGCCTTGTCGTTCGCTGCCGATTTCCCAGCTCGTGCGCTGGCCGCGGTATTCGATGATTTCGTTGCCTTTGCGGATGGTGCGCACCGCGAATACCCCGCGACCATGGATGGGGGACGAGCGGACCGCATAGGCTTTTGTCGTTTTGTCAGGCATCATGGGCAATCGGGTGGGAAGGGTGCGCAGCAAAAAGCCCGCAGTATACGGCCTGACGCGCCCCTTACCTGCGTGCGCCTGGGCACCACAACCTTTACCCGACGCTTGTGATTCTTGCCGCGTCCGGGTGTCGCGGAGGAATCGCCGGTGTCGAGGGCCGCCGGCGAGGAATCGCCTGGGCACGGTCCCGGAAGCGGCACGGAAAGTGCTCGGCACGTTTCATCCAGGCGGCGCAGCGCCTTTGCCATGCCGACTGGACCCCTTAAGGAGGCATTGACCGTCCATGCATACGCCCGCGAGCATTCGCAACCACCCGATCCATCCGATGCTGGTCACCATTCCGATCGGACTGTGGATTTTTTCGCTCGCCTGCGATCTCATCGGATTGCGCAGCGTGCACCCGGACCTGTGGTTCGTCGTGGCGCTCTACACCATGATCGGCGGGATTCTTGGCGCGCTGGCCGCGGCCATCGTGGGGTTGATCGACCTCCTGTCGCTGCGCAAACCGAATCTGCGCAAGATTGCGCTGATTCACATGACGCTCAATCTGGTGATCGTCGTGCTGTACGTCGTCAATGTGTGGCTGCGCATCAGCAATCCCACGCAGACGACCGGCCCGCTCACCCTGTCGGTGGTTGCGATCACCATGCTCCTCGTTTCGGGGTGGCTGGGCGGCGAGCTGGTGCATGTGCATGGCGTGGGAGTGCAGCCCGCCGCACGCGGGGAGGAGCCGTAGGTTTCCTGTAGATGCGCGATCAGGTCGCCGCACGCTGGTGGTAAGCGCCAGCGCGATCGCCCGGCCCGCTGCTTCGCCGTGTGGATCTAGACCGCGCGGCGGAAAAGCGCCCCGGATTCGAGACAATCGCAAAGCTCGCGGTAAACCTCGCGCACACGGAAAAGCGCCACGGATCCCGAGAGCGTGCGAAGGATGCGCCGCGCCAGTGGGCCTTCTTCCAGAATCACGTCGAGCGCGTCCCTGAAAGCAGGTGCATGCACGGGGGCGTCGGGAGAGCAGTCACCGATAAGATGAGCCCACAGCTCGCCCGCGGTACAGGGCCGGCCCGGATAGCCCAGCATGGAAAGGAAGGATGCGTTGCCGATGGCTGCGCGCTCGCCGTCACGCGTGCACGTATCCAGAACCCCGGCAAGGGTTGCGGTGTCGAGTGTATTGCGCGACTGGGGAATCCCCGCTTCGCGCTCGTAAACCGCGCGCACCACCGACACTGTCGCCGCGGCGATCGCCAGATCGGCAAGCGGGCACTCCTGCACATCGAACACCCGAATTTCGATGGCACTGCGGTCGAATCGCGCGATCGCCCCGCGGGAATTGAGCCATTCATGCTGCAGGATGCCGTCGGGATCGTGGGGCGCGATTTCAGCATACATCGGCTCGAGGATCTTCGTCCGGTACTCGGCGCGGGTGCGCACCGGCTCCGGCACTACCTGGCCGGTGATGGAGGGTAGCGCACTGGCGTTGCTGCGATAGGCGATCAACCGCTGGTCGAGCGCCGTGGCACGCTTGCCGTCTGCGAGCGGTGAGCTCGCGGCCAATGCCGGCAGGATCGGCAGCACCAATCGTATCGCCGCGTGCAACCGGGCGAATTCATCGTCTCCGGAAAACGGCAGGTTGAGATGCATCGCCTGCACATTGGCCCAGCCGTGGGACCGGTAATTGAAGATGGCCGCGCGGGCCGCGTAGATGCCGCCTTGGTCATGCGGCGAAAGCTCGGTTTCACGCACCGGATCCATCCACGGATGCATGCCGGTCGGCATGAGCCGCGCGCCCACGGTGGCAAGAGCATCGTTGGCGCGCGCAATCTCCGCTTCGAACCCCGCGACCAGGGGCTCGAGCATCGCGCATGGCCGATCGTTCTTCAGCTCGACGACGTGCGCGACCAATTCGTTCGACCAGCCAAGCGGCGTGCCGTCCGGCCCCACGACCGGCTTCACATGGGCAAGCAGTTGCGGCGCGAGCGGCCGCACTCGAAGCGTCTCGCGATCGACGATCATGTACTCGAGCTCGATCCCGTAACCGCCGAACGCAGGCAGCGGAGTATGCAGCGTATGCATGTTCATCGCGCGTGGCGCCGTGCTTCGATCCGAGTGCGAAAGACGCTCATGATGCGCTCATATACCGCGTCGCCGGGTGCCGAGTCCTCGTGCCCGGCGTCGACATCGGGATTCTCGTTTACCTCGATAGCATAGCTGCGTCCGTCGATCTCCTTGACATCGACACCGTAGAGGCCGTCGCCGACGAAAATGGCGGCCCGTACCGCGGCCTCCACGACCTTGGCGGGCGCCTCTTCCATCGAAACGGCGATGGTGGCGCCTTCGGTTTGCTTGCTCTTCGATTCGGCGCGCTTGATCACTTGCCAATGGCCGGGAGCCATGAGGTAGCGGCAGGCATACAGCGGCTGGCGATCCAGCACGCACGGCAGCCCGAGATCCGGCACGATGCGGTTCACGTTATCGCGGTGGATGATCATCGTTTTCGGTGTCGGGATCGCATGCCGCGACAGAAGCTCGGCCAAGTAGACCTTGTTGCTGCACCGCAGGATCGAATCCGGATCGTCGATCACCACCAGGCCCTCGGCGGCTGCGCGGCGCGAGAAGCGGTAAGTGTAATGGTTTACCGAAGTCGTCTCACGCACGAAGAGCGCGTCGAACTCCGGCAGGCGTCCCCAGTCGCTGCGGCTGATGATCGGCGTTTTCATGCCGGGCCTGGCCGCAGCCTGGTCGCGCCTTGACCCGATCGCGATGACATCGAGCGGCATGCCAATCGTTGCGCCTGTAAAAACTACACGCGCAAGGCTCAAAAAAGTCCTCTTCTCACGGTTGGCATGCGCACCGCAATCCACGATGCCGGCGTCGGATGTTCGAAAGACATCGGCACCAGCCGCCGCCGTCATGATTTTTCGCTCGTGCATGCCGCCATGTCGCGGCACCGCCCCCTGCTGCGCCGATCGGCACGAAACATGCTGCGCTTCCGGGCCACGCTGCTCAAGACGTGGTAAGTCGCGCCGCAGCAGCGAACGTCAACGGCCGCAATGCCATTGGAGGCGCGCTGCCCGGGTCGATCGACGCGGGGCACGCGTGAAAACACTCATCAGCAAAGAGATGGAGGGATCATGGTGAAGACAATCATTGGCTCGTTCGACAGCTACGACGAGGCTCAAAGCGTCGTTCGTGACCTGAAGGAAGAAGGGTTCATGGACAGCGACGTCAGCATCGTCGCCAGCAACGCCGGCGGCTGGCACGAAGCGGGCGCAGACCCCGATGCAATCGACGGGACGGCCACACGTGCGGACCACGACACCAGTGGCGCCGGCACGGCTACCGACAGGACCGCCACGCGGTCGGACCACGACACCAGTCGCGCCGCCACAGGTGCGGTGACGGGTGGCGTCGTGGGTGGCGCGGCTGGCTTGGCAGTGAGCCTGATGGGCCTCGCGATTCCGGGCATCGGACCGATCATCGCGGCCGGCCCGATCGTCGCCGCATTGACCGGGGCGGGTGTCGGCGCCGTGGCTGGAGGATTGATTGGCGGCCTGACCGACCTGGGTGTTTCCGAACCCGATGCGCAGTATTACGCCGAGGCCGTGCGCCGGGGCGGGGCGCTGGTCACGGTGCGTGCGGATGAGGCGCGCTCGGAATCGGCAGCCGACATCATGCGCCGGCACGGTGCTGTCGATATCGAGCGGCGCGCGGAGACGTGGCGCCAGAGCGGCTGGACCGGCTTCGACAGGAGCGCGCAACCCTACTCGGCGGACGAAGTCGATCGCGAACGTGAAGCACGGCGTTCCAGCGCGGGCACGGGCAGCACCGGGACGTCGCGCATGAACGAGGCGACCGGCGGCACGGGAACGTCTGCAGCGCCGAGTGCAGGCATGGGTGCCACTCCGCGCTCCGGATCGGGCAGCTACACCGGCGCGGGCATAGCCGGTGCAGCCGGTGCGGCGGTAGCGGGCGCAGCCGGCTTGTCGGGCTCGCGGCCACGCACCTCCGCCGAGTGGGATACACACGAGCAGGAGTTCCGCAGCGATTACGAAACCAACTATGCCGGACGCGGTGGCACGTTCGATGACTACGCGCCCGCATACCGGCACGGCTTCGACAATGCGCAGAATTATCGTGGTCGCAACTGGGATGACGTGGAGCCCGATCTGCAACGCGATTGGGAGCGCAACAACCCTGGCCGCGAGTGGTCACGCTTCAAGAATGCGGCACGGCGTGGCTGGCAGCGCATGAGTGATGCCATCGAGCGCGCCGTTCCCGGCGATTCGGACCGCGACGGCAAGTAACGGGCAGCGGTAGCCAACGGGCGGGGCGGCCTCGATCCGCGCCGCCCTTTTTGCAGAGGATCGCCGTCATGCAGGACAACAACACCTCATCATCGGACAGCACCAAAAAAGTCGGAATTTACGATCGGCCACCGTCGGCCGACCGGCCGAAGACACGGAGCTTGGCCATCGCCGCAATCGTGATCCTGATGGTGGTGGCCGTGATCTACTTTCTACGCGCGCGCTGACGGGCTTGGGCGCATCTCTGCGCGGCGGGCGCCGGTCGTGACCGTGACCTCGTGCTCGGGATCCTACGCGTGCCCGTACAGCCGCAATGCCTTGGCAGCGATCGCGTCGGGCAGCGCCATGGCACTTTCATCGCTGTGGGCGTTCCGGACGCCGGCGCATTGTCGCCTCAGGTCGCGCGTGGCCCGACCAGCGCCAGGAACTCCTCGCGGGTCGCCTGCGATTCGCGAAAGGTGCCCAGAACCGACGAAGTGATCATGACCGAATTCTGTTTTTCCACGCCGCGCATCATCATGCA
>JANXZT010000027.1 GCA_025355395.1 Betaproteobacteria bacterium | reverse complement strand
GATCTGCGGCTGGGTCAGCGCTTTTTTGCCTGCCCCCGGCTGGGGATTGGAAAGCGCATCGAGTTCTTCGAGAATGCGCTTGGTCGAAACCTGATACGGAAACTCGTACACCACGATGCGCCATTGCCCCCGGGCGAGCTCCTCGAGCCGCCAACGCGCCCGCGCGCGCAGCAGGCCGCGTCCAGTGCGGTAGGCCTCGGCGATTTCATCCGGTGATGATATGACGTGCCCGCCATCGGGAAAATCGGGGCCCGGCATGAGCGCCAAAAGCTCTTCGTGCGGCGCCCCCGGCCTGGCCACTGCTAACGCGGCTGCGGCGGCGACCTCCCGCAGATTGTGCGGCGGAATGTCGCACGCCATGCCCACGGCAATGCCCATGGAGCCGTTGAGCAGCACGAATGGCAGGCGCGCGGGCAGGCGCGTCGGCTCGTTGACAGTGTTGTCGTAGTTGGGCGCGAAATCGACGGTACCCTGGTCGAGTTCCGCCAGCAAGAGTTCCGAGATCGCCGCGAGCTTCGCTTCGGTGTAGCGATATGCGGCCGGCGGATCGCCGTCGCGCGAACCGAAGTTGCCCTGGCCTTGCACCAGCGGATAGCGCAGGGTGAAATCCTGGGCCATGCGCACCAGCGTGTCGTACACCGACACGTCACCGTGAGGATGCACCCGCCCGAGCACCTCACCCACGATCCGCGCGCATTTCACGGGCTTGGCGGCACCGCTCAAACCGAGTGTACGCATGATGTACAGAATGCGCCGCTGCACCGGTTTCTGGCCATCCTCGACTTGCGGCAATGCACGATCACGCACCACCGCCATCGCATATTGGAGGTACGCATTCTCGGCGTATTCGTGCAGCAGAAGCTGGTCCTGCTCAACGGGATTGACGGCGCCCATCGCTAAACCTCTGAATAAGCCGGATGCCGCTGTGACTCTGGCAAGCGGCAAAGCTCATCCGTCATCCCCGCGTTCGCGGGGATCCATTTTCCACGCCAGAATGGTTTCCCGCGTTCGCGGGAATGACGAAATTTTCTCATGCGTTTGCGTATCGCAATCATAGGAATTGGGGCGCTGCGCGAGCGCGCGCGGCGTGTTCGGACGCGGGCTAATCTTCCACTTCGTTGCCTCGGCGTTCCATCCACTCCCGGCGGGCGCCCGAGCGCGCCTTGGCCATGAGCAGATTGAAGCGCTCGGTGGCCTCTTCGCGGTCGGACTCGGGCAGGTTTATCCGCAGCAACCGGCGCGTATCAGGATTCAGTGTTGTCTCCCAAAGTTCGGACGGATCCATTTCACCCAAGCCCTTGAACCGCCCGACCTTCCATTGCGTGTACCCTTCCTTGCGCAGGCGGTCTTCCCAGGATTCGAGCTCCTGCCGGTCCATCGCATAGAGTTTTTTCGCCTGTCGCTTTTTTCCCGCGCTGTCGACATCGACGCGGTAGAGCGGCGGGCACGCGATAAAGACGTGGCCGCGCGCGATCAACTGCGGGAAATGCCGGAAAAAAAGTGTGAGCAGCAACGTCTGGATGTGCTGCCCGTCCACGTCCGCGTCCGACATGATCGCCACCGTCCCGTAGCGAAGCCTTCCCCAGTCGATGATATCGGCAAGCGCGTGCGGTGGTACGCCCAGCGCAGTGGTGAGATCGCGGATCTCCTCGTTCTCCATCGCCTGGTGCACGTCCTTTTCCCACACGTTCATGCCTTTGCCGCGCAACGGCAGGATGGCCTGCGTTTCCTTGTTGCGCGCCATCTTGGCGCTGCCACCGGCACTGTCGCCTTCGACCAGGAAAATCTCGGTTTCGGCCGGATTGCTGGATTCGCAATCGGCAAGCTTGCCCGGCAGCATCACCACGCTCGACGAGCGCTTGCGTTCCACTGTTTTTGCGGCGCGGGTGCGGGCGAGTGCCTGGCGAATGGCGAGCTCGGCGATGGTCTTGCCGTCGGCGACGTGCTGGTTGAGCCAGATCTCGAGCGGGTCGCGCAACATGCGATCGACGAGTCGCACCCCTTCGCGACTGGTGAGGCGGTCCTTGGTCTGCGCCGCGAACTGGGGATCGAGCATGCGCACCGAAAGGACATAACGCAGGTTGCGGCACACGTCATCCGGCTGGAGCTTCAATCCCTTGGGCAGCAGGCCGTGATGATCGATGAACGCGGTGATCGCGCCGAAAACAGCGGCCCGCAAGCCCGAGACGTGGGTTCCCCCCAGTGTCGTGGGAATGAGATTCACAAACGCTTCGCCCTCGGCTCTGGCCTCCTCATACCAGCTCAATGCCCACTCGATGCCTTCGCCTTCCGCGAACGTTTCATCCGATTCGCTCGCGTAGTTGCGGCCATCGATTACCGGCACCAGGGGCGGCTCTCCGGCGCCAAGCTCGGCGAGGTACGCGGCAAGGCCTGCCCCATAGCACCACTGCCGGGTCGCGGGTGCCGTGCCCTCGGTGGTCTCGAGATCAAGCGTGACGATGAGGCCCGGCAGCAGGACCGCCTTCGTGCGCAAGAGACGCGCAAGCTCATCCATCGGAATGACGGGCGAATCGAAATATTTTGGATCGGGCCAGATGCGCACCGCGGTACCGCTGCCGCTGGCCTTGCCATGGGTCGACAACTTCTGTGCCACATCGCCGTCGGCAAAGACGATGCGATGCAGCTTGCCGTTGCGCTTCACTTCGCACTCGAGCCGCTTCGAAAGCGCATTGGTCACCGACACTCCGACACCATGCAGGCCGCCTGCGTACGTATAGGCCGCGGCGCCCGAGGTCTTGTCGAACTTGCCGCCGCTGTAGAGCACCGTAAAGATGGCCTGCACCACGGGAATCCCCTCGACCGGATGCGGACCAACTGGAATGCCGCGGCCATCGTCGGTAACACTCACCGATTGATCGGCGTGCACCGTTACCCGCAGGTGTTTCGCGTAGCCTGCAATCGCCTCGTCCACCGCATTGTCGATGGCTTCCTGCACGATATACAGCGGACTGTCGGTGCGGGTGAACTGGCCGGGCCGCAAGCGGACGGGCTCCAGGCCCTTGAGGACCCGGATCGAGGATTCATCGTAAGTTGAGGGTGCAGTGGCCATGGTGCGCGCAGCCCAATGTTTCCAGGCAGCGTCATTCGATGCGTGGATAGGCGGTGGCGGTTTGAAGACGGGGGCGGCTAAAAACCGATGCCGCCGGGGGCGCAGCGCGGGGGAATGGACCGCCGTCCGCCGCGCCAAGGGACGACACTTTACCTGCAATGCGCCGCGCGGTGTGCGCTTGCCTTAAAGTGGGGTCAGACACGAATTTTCCGCATGGACTGTTGGCGAACGGGGTCCTCGTTTCGAAAAAGGCGTGTCTGACCCCATTTTCGACAAAGGAAACAGTCATGACCCTCGCCCGTGAGCTTCTCGCCAGCGCCGGCACGGCTCTCGACGATCTGGTGCTTGCCAATCACATCCTGTTCAGGGAACGGGTGCTCGATGGCTTCGGTCATGTCAGCGTCCGCCATCCGCGCGATCCATCACGCTTCGTCATGTCGCAGAGCAAGGCGCCGGCAACCGTTACGCGCGATGATCTGCTGGTCTACGATCTCGAAGGCGAGGCCATCGATGCCCCGGGCCGGAAACTCTATCTCGAACGCTACATCCACAGCGCTGTCTACCGCGAACGCACAGACGTGATGGCCGTGGTGCATAGCCATTCGCCGGCAGTGATTCCATTCGGCATCACCGCGATGCCTCTGCAGGCCGTATGCGGGGTGTGCGGCTTTCTCGGCGTGCACGTGCCGGTGTTCGAAATTCGCGATGCGGCCGGACCGGCCACGGACTTGTTGATCCGCAGCCAAGCGCTCGGGCTGGCCATGGTGCGGGCGCTGGGCGGCGCGCCAGTCGTGCTGTTGCGCGGCCATGGCAGCACGGCGGTGGGCAATTCAATTGCCCAGGCGGTCTATCGCGCCATCTACACCGAGGTCAATGCGCGGCTGCAGGCGGACGCGATGCGTCTGGGAGCAGTGAATTACCTCACTGCCGAAGAGGGGGCAGCGGCCAGCGCCACCAACGACGGCGTGATCTCGCGGATCTGGAATTCGTGGAAAGCGCAGGCGCTGGCTTCAGCCTGAATGCGATGACCGGCTGCTAAGTCCGCTTCCTAATTCCGCTTCTCTTGCGCGTTCTGGAGCTTGGTCACCACGGCGGGCGGAATCAGGCCGCCGCCATGCGCCTCGGTGATCTGCAGGATGCGCTTGAGCGAAGATACCGCTTCGCTGATCGCCTCGCAGCTCGCACGGACCTTTTCGGCAGAGAGCACCAGTTGGACGGCGGGGATGTCATCGTGGCAGGCGATGTCCACGCTCAATGCAGTCAGCGCGTCCAGAATCCTGCATACCTCGATGGCAGTCTCTTTGGTGGTTGTGACGTCCATATCGGGAGTGGTGCCTAAAGTGGGGGGGAGGGCGTTGCGCGGTCGCAAGTGTCTCAAATTCCGCGCTCGCCGTCATCCGTCGTCATTGATCCCGGTGGTTGCGTTTCGCGTCTGCCAGATTCGAATCTGCCAGTTTTGCGGCTGCCAGTTGCCGGATCAGCGCGCACATCGCCCCGATCTGCGTGGTCTTGTCGAAATAACGCTCGTCCGCCACGCCAAGCTTGTGCGCCGCCTGCCGGTACGCGGCGGTGCTGTGATTGGTCAGCACGATACGCGCCGGAGCCGCATCCATATCGCGGCAGGCGGTCAAGACCTCGAAGCCGTTCCCGGTATGAAGCACGAGATCGACGATGACCACGTCGGGTTTCAACTCGCCAATCGCCGCGATAGCTGCCTCGGCGTCCCCGCTGTACCCGACGACGTGAGCACCCAGATCGCTTTGCAGGGTGCTGACCAGCAGCTTGCTCAGAATGGCCGAATCCTCGACCAGATAGACGGTCAGCCGACCCGGTCTGGCGTGCTTGATTGACTCCTCCACGCGAAGACGCCCGCCACAGTGGAACGAACTACCGAGCATAGCGGACTGACGGACCACAACCGATAGGGCAAAGTGGGGAATCGGTGTAGGACGATGATGACGAGATCGTCCTTAGCCACTTTTGTGCAGCCGTTGAATGGCCGGCAATCGCGTGCGATCCGGGGGTCCGGCCGCTCGTGCAATCGGCAAACGCCGGCGCTATCATGTCGCGACTCTCGCAGGCGGCGGAAAGTTGGCGTTGCCACCTTCGCCGCCCCCGCAACGCGGTATCGCTGCCTTCCACCATGATTCGCGACCCGGACACGATCGAAGCCTTGCAGGATGGCATCGCCCGCTTTGTGCGCGAGCGGCTGATGCCCAATGAGGCACTGGTCGCGGAGACGGACGCCATTCCCGAGGGGCTGGTCGCCGAGATGAAAGCGCTCGGCCTCTTTGGCCTGTCCATCCCCGAAGCTTACGGTGGGCTTGGCCTCACCATGGAAGAGGAAGTGATGGTTGCGTTCGAGCTGGGACGCACATCGCCGGCCTTCCGCTCGCTCTTCGGCACCAACAATGGCATTGGCTCACAGGGCATCATCATCGATGGTACGCCGCAACAGAAGGCGCACTACCTGCCGAAGCTCGCATCCGGCGAGCTGATCGCCTCGTTCGCCTTGACCGAGCCTGGCTCGGGGTCCGATGCCGCGTCGCTCATCACCACGGCGGCGCGCGATGGCGACCATTACGTCCTCAACGGGACCAAACGCTATATCACCAATGCGCCGGAAGCCGGCATTTTTACAGTCATGGCACGCACCAATCCGGAGGACAAAAGTGCGCGCGGGATTTCAGCGTTTATCGTGGAGCGGGGAACTCCGGGTCTCTCCCTGGGCAAGCTCGACCGGAAAATGGGCCAGCGCGGCGCGCATACCTGCGATGTCGTATTCGAGGATTGCCGCGTACCGGCCGCAAACCTGATCGGGGAGCGGGAAGGCGTCGGGTTCAAGACCGCGATGAAAGTGCTGGACAAGGGCCGGCTCCACATCGCCGCGGTGTGTGTCGCGGCGGCGGAGCGGATGCTCTCCGATGCGCTCGCCTACGCGATGGATCGCAAGCAGTTCGGCCAGCCGATTGCGCAGTTCCAGCTGGTGCAGGCCATGCTCGCTGACAGCAAGACCGAAATCTATGCCGCGCGCTCGATGGTCGTCGACGCCGCCCGCCGCCGCGACGAGGGCCGGAACGTGAGCACCGAGGCCGCGTGCGCCAAACTTTTCGCGTCCGAGATGTGCGGGCGCGTGGCTGACCGTGCGGTGCAAATCCATGGCGGAGCCGGCTACGTCAGCGACTACGCGATCGAGCGCTTTTATCGTGACGTACGGCTGTTCCGGATCTACGAAGGCACGAGTCAGATCCAGCAGCTCGTGATCGCGCGCAACATGATCCGCGACGCGTCATGACGGATGCGGAAAGGGAATTGGCGGCAGCAGCCGAGACGGAGCTCGCCGATAGTGCGCGCCTGTTGGCGACCCTGCCGCGGCGCATCGGCGATATCGCCAGCCTCCATGCGACGCACTATCCCAGGCGGACGGCGTTACGCGAGCGCGGCAGGCAATGGACGTATGCCGCCCTGCGTGAGGCGAGCGATTCGGCCGCAAGGGGTCTTCAGCACGCGGGCGTGCGGCCGGGCGATCGCGTGATGATTGTCGGCGAGAATTGCGCCGCGATGGTCGCATTGTTGTTTGCTCTTGGCAGCCTCGACGCGTGGGCCGTTCTGGTCAACGCCCGGTTGAGTGCGCCTGAAATCGATGCCATCCGCGACCATTGCGCGCCGCGCCGAATCGCCTATCTCACGCAGGTGTCGCCGGAGGCCATCGACCATGCGCGCCGGCATGATGCCGACGGGATACTGGCCATTGCCGCGATGCATGACGTAGTGCTCGGGAGAAGCAGCCTGGACAGCGAGCCCGAACCGGTGCACGACGATGCCGCACGACAAGTCGCGGCACTGATCTATACATCCGGCACCACCGGCCATCCCAAAGGCGTGATGCTCACCCACCGCAACCTGCTTTTTACTGCGAAGGTGTCGAGCACGCTCCGGGGCCTTGGGCCTGGCGATTGCGTCTACGGGATGCTTCCGTTCTCGCACGTTTATGGACTGGCATCGGTTTGCCTGGGAACGCTGTTCGCGGGTGCGTGTCTCGACATCGAGCCCCGCTATTCACCACAGGCGATGCTGCGGGCACTGACGGATGGCGCAATCACCGTGGCGCAGGGCGTGCCCGCCATGTATGCCAAGCTGCTCGACCTCATCAGGACACTCGATCGGCCCTGCGTCGCGCCGGCGTTGCGCTTTCTGTACGCGGGCGGGTCGCCGCTCGATCCGGCGCTCAAGGCGGAGACGGAACGCGTCTTCGGCTTGACGCTGCATAACGGTTACGGCCTGACCGAATCCTCGCCCACCATCACTCAAACGCGGATCGATGCGCCCCGCACCGATTGCTCGGTCGGGATGGTGCTGCCGGGTGTTGCCGTGCGAGTGGTCGACGCCGGCGGCCGCGATGTCCGCGATGGGGAGCCGGGTGAGCTCCTGGTGCGCGGACCCAACGTCATGCTGGGGTATTACCGCGATGCCGCGCTGACCGCGCAGGCGATCGATGGGGAGGGCTGGTTGCGCACCGGTGATATCGCGCGGTACGAAAGCGATGGCGCATTCTTCATTGTGGCGCGCACCAGGGAGCTCATCATCCGCTCCGGGTTCAACGTTTACCCAGCGGAAGTCGAGGCCGTGCTCAACGCCCATCCCGCAGTCAGCCATTCGGCCGTGATCGGCCGCAAGGTGCCCGGCAACGAAGAGGTCATCGCATTTGTCGAGCTCGGATCCGGCCAGTCCGCGACGGCGCCCGAGCTCGCGCAGTTTGCCGCACCGCGCTTGGCCCCGTACAAGCGGCCGGCCGAAATTGTCATACTATCGAAGCTCCCCGCATCGGCGACGGGAAAGATACTGAAGCATCAATTGCGGAGGATGGCCGAATGGTGATCGATCACCGAAGAAGGAGGCATTCATGAAGCGAGGAATTATTGACCGGGCGGTGCTGGCGATCACGGGCGTCTGGCTGCTGACCATCGCCACGCCGGCGTTGACCGAGGAGTTCGTCGTGGGTGTCGAAACGCCGCTTTCCGGCTCGCTGGCGCGCGTGGGCACCGGCATGAGCGACGGCATCAATGTCGCAGCCGACGTCTTCAATCGAAAAAACGGCAAGCACCGGATCAAGCTCGTCACCATCGACGACGAATCGTCGCCGGCCAAGGCAATCGCCGCAGTGGAAAAGCTCGCTTCCCAAAATGTGATCGCGATCACCGGCGGTTATGGCTCCGGCAACATCGGCCCGGCGTCCGACGCGGCGAACAAGGCGGGCCTCGTCTACATCACCTCGGGCGGGGTGGACGAGGCGCTCACCCAGCGCGGCCTCAAGACGTTTTTCCGGATCAACAATACCGCCGGCTACTCGAGAGCCATGGTCGGCCTGCTCTCGGACATGGGCGCAAAGAACGTCTCGATCGTCTACCTCACCAAGGAAGCGACCGCCGATCTCGCCAAGGACGTCGAGAAGGCGCTCGCCGCCAAGGGTGTAAAAGTCACCATGCATGCGTTCGATCCGGCGATTACCGATTTCAAGCCGATCATCAACAAGATCAAGCTGCAGGACAAGCCGGACGTCATCGCGATGTCGGGATATGAAAACGATTACGTGGGCATCGTGCGTGCCGCCCGAGTGCTGAAGCCCGATGTCAAGGCGATGGTCGGGGTATGGTCGCTTGCGACCTCGAAGATGGAGGAAGACTTTCCCGATCTGATGCCCAACATCTACGGCACGGCGCTGCTCCCGTTCCCCGCGGAATTCACGACTCCGGACGGGAAGGACTTTGCCGACACGTACAAGAAGCTCTATGGCAAGGAGCCCGATTACCTGGGTCAGTTCGGCTACGTGCAATCGCAACTTCTTTTCGACGCCATCGTGCGTGCGTACGATGCCGGAACCCTAAAATCGGGCGGCATTGCCAACGAGCTGCGCAAATCGAGCAAGGACACCCTGATCGGCAAAGTGCAATTCGACGAGAAAGGCGACAACCCGAATTTTTCCCATCGCATGGGCCAGCATCAGGGCAAGAAAGTCGTCGTGGTGTGGCCGAAGGAATACGCCAACGGCAAGATGAATTTCCCGGGCGTACCGTGGTAGGTCACCGCGGCGCCACGTTTTGTCGACAAGGCGGCGGGCCCCCGCTCCTGCGCTCCGGGTTTCGGGCTGGGTGACGGAGTGACGGTAGTGTCGTCATCCCTGCGAAAGCGATAGGTGAACCGTCATCCCTGCGAACGTGACCGCGCTCCACCGTCATCCCTGCGAACGTGACCGCGCTCCACCGTCATCCCTGCGAACGTGACCGCGCTCCACCGCCATCCCTGCGAACGTGACCGCGCTCCACCGCCATCCCTGCGAACGCGACCGCACTCTACCG
>JANXZT010000533.1 GCA_025355395.1 Betaproteobacteria bacterium | reverse complement strand
ACCCGCGAAGCGCTTCGGCTGTTGGCAATGCTGCCGTGCAGAAGGCAGGGCTCCCCGGTAGAATGGAACGGTCGATCTCGCCCACCAAGCCCCTTGCTGCTTCTTCGCCGCCCGCCGGAATATTGCGAGCATTGAAATGATCGAAACGGACATCGTCGGCGATCTCTTCCCACGCAATGGGTGTCGCCACCGGAGCGCCCGCCTTGGCCCGGAGCGAATAGCTTGCGATTGCGGTCGACCCTTCAGCATTACGCAGGTAATCGACGAATATCTTTCCGCCGCGTTGCGCCTTCGCAAGCTTGGCGGTGAAGCGATCGGGAAAGGCGCTCACCAGGAGATCGGCGATTGCCTTGGTAAAGGACTTGATGGGTCCCCACCCAAGCGTGGGCCTGACGGGAACGACGACATGCAACCCCTTGCCGCCGGTAGTCCGGAGGTAGCCTTGCAGTCCGATATTGTCGAGTAGCTTGCGCAGAACGCGAACCGCTTCCACGATGCGATCCCAGCCCAGATCCGCGTCCGGATCGAAATCGAACACCAGCCGATCGGGTCGATCGAGGTGGCCGCTGGTGGAACCCCACGGGTGGAATTCGAGTACGCCCATCTGCAGCAACGCGATGATTGCCGAAACCGAATTCGCCATCATGTAGAGCGCAGGCCCGCTTTTTTCCTCGACTTCAACCGTGTCGATCACGTCCGCCACGCGGTTGTTGACGTGCTTCTGGTAAAAGCAGCTTTTTTCCCATCCACTGGGGCAGCGGACAAGTGTCAGCGGCCGGTTGCGCAAATGCGGCAGCATCCAGTCGCCGACCGCCTCGTAATAGCGCGCAAGCTCGAGCTTGGTGATGCCGCTTTCAGGGTAGAGAATCTTGTCCGGATTGCTGATCGCGATGCCGGCGACTGCGTTCTCGGGTGTCTTGCGCTTTGATCCCGCGCGCACGGTGCCAGCGGCTGCGAGATTCGCGCGCTTGGCTGGTATCTTGGCTGTTTTGTCCGCCGCCCCGGTGCGAGGTCTGCCCACCCTTGCGGCCGGAGCCGCGTGCGCGTTCGCTTCCCCGCGGCCGGCGGACGTGCTCACCGTGCGGGCGCGCGCGCCCGCTGATTCACCTGTTGCTCCGACCGCAGCAGGGTCGAGCGGCAGCTCAAGCACAACATCGCGCGCTCGCTTGTCGGCGCGCAGGCCCTGAAACGACGGATGGCGCGCCGTGCCATCGCGTGTCCACTCGGTGAACGCGATTTCGGCTACGAGCTCGGGCTTCACCCAGTGTGCGCCCCGGGCTTCATAGCCCCGCGGCGGATTCGCGAAAGCGGGCTTTGATTGCTCGATCTGCGCGAGCTTTGCGGACAACGTCTGCAGCAAATTTTGGTTGAAACCGGTGCCGACCTTGCCGCAATACTTCAGGCTTCCTGTCGCATCGTGGACACCCAGCAACAGCGCTCCGAAGCCGGTACGTGATCCACCTGGATTGGTGAAACCGCCGATCACCATTTCCTGCCGCAATGAGCACTTGACCTTGAGCCAATCCGTACCGCGGCGCGTCCGGTAGGTTGAGTTTCGTCGCTTGGACACGATGCCTTCGAGCTTCAGTTTGCAGGCTTGCGCGTAGACGGTTTCGCCGGTTTGAGCGAAGTGCTCGCTGTAATGCAGCAACGCTGGCTGACCCTCCAGCACCGCCTTCAGCACGCGCTTGCGCTCGAGCAACGGCACGGCGCGAAGATCGTAACCGTCGAGGTACATCAGGTCGAAGAGCCAGAAAGTCATGTCGCCCGTGTCTCCAGCCGACAATGCATTCTGCAGCGCCTGGAAGCTCGTGCGCCCGTCGGCGCCGGTTACCACCACTTCGCCATCGAGCCAGGCCTCGCGCACCGGAAGCCGGGCAAGCGCGCGTGCGATCGGCGCGAACTGCGCGGTCCACTCCTTGCCAGTGCGTGAATGCATGTGCGCCTCGCCCTTCGCGATGCGACACACCATGCGATAGCCGTCGTATTTGATTTCGTGCACCCACGCGTCTCCTACCGGCGGCGCCTTGGCAAGTGTGGCCAATTGGGGCGAGAGCGTCTTCGGCACCGCGGCCTTGCGCGCGCCCGGGAGGCCGGCAAGGCGCAACGCGGGCTTTTTGCGCTCGAGGGCTCCGGTGCGCATGTTCTCGGCCACGCTCTTGTTCGAGTGCCAGACCCGATCCGGGTCCGCCGCGATTTCGTCGATATCGCGACCGCTCGCGACGCTGCGTGGCAACATGTCGACTACGCGAACTTCGGAATTGCGCCGTGCATATGCATCGTCGCCCTTGATCAGGAACCAGGATTTCTCTTCGCCGCTTTTCGATCCCCAGGCGCGTACCAGCGTCCATTTTCCGTGCAGCTTTTCGCCTTCGAGCGAGAATTTGAGCTTGCCTTTGCGATAGGCCTCCTTCCCATCGCCTTCGGGAATCCAGCGGCCCCGGTCCCACAGCAGCACTGTCCCCGAACCGTATTGCCCAGACGGAATCACACCCTCGAATTCACCGTACTCGAGCGGATGATCCTCGACGTGGATCGCCAGGCGCTTATCCGCCGGATCGAGGCTTGGGCCTTTCGGCACGGCCCAGCTCAGCAGCACGCCATTGAGCTCCAGCCTGAAGTCGTAGTGCAGATGGCTCGCGCCGTGCTTCTGGATTACGAACGCGAGACCGGACGCCGTGCTTCTGCCGACGCGGCCCTTGGGCTCCGGTGTCGTGCTGAAATTGCGTTTTTTGCGGTAAACGTCGAGCGCCATGACGATGCGGGTGCACATCGCGTGCCACGCGACACGCGATGTACGTTCGCTGGCGCGAAACGCTGGAGAGGGCGCGAAAATACAGCAACCCATGCAACTTTTACTCCCGGGGTCATCCGCCGCGCGCGCTTTTCCCCTTTCGCCCCATGGCACACGACTTGCGAGTTGATGCGTAATCGACCCCGCAACCAACCCCGTCTGGCGCTCGAAACTCCCCGTGCTCACGATCCGTGCACCGGGTAGCGCGGCATTCATCGGTGAAGCCGCGGGCGAGCCGAAAGATCCGGGTGGCATTGCGTCGCGCCGCGAATCACCGTAAATTCCTTCGGCGACTCGAGCC
>JANXZT010000507.1 GCA_025355395.1 Betaproteobacteria bacterium | reverse complement strand
GACGAACGCAAAACGTTGTCGCATGGCGTAGTCGACCACAGCCAAAGAACGGTCCGCCGTATTCATCATTCGGAGCAGATGCACGTTTGGAGGAACAGAGAAATTCGCACGGGAGTAGGTCGATGGAATTGCCCATTTCGCACCGCGCTTGTCTCGCTCGACGAAGAGATCCTCGGCTGCCTCGCGCATCCCAGCTTCCGTCACGGACTCCGCAATCCGGATCCGGACTCCTCCGACCTACCTCGACCGGCAATGCCGGGCCGCACCGGAAACGACGGAGTTTTACTGCAACTGTGACGACATTTCGGCCTAACTTTGGTAATGGGCAGTTGCGCATCGCCCGTTGACAATCGGATCGGTCGAACGTAAGATTAAAACGAACGTTTAAACTAGTCATGGAAGCGGAAATGATTTTTCTGCCACGCAACTTCGGATGTCAAATGATATGAGCGTCGCCGGGCTGCTCCCAAGGCGCTCGCTCCCGCTCAGGGGGACGGCGCGCAGCGCCAAGGGGGCCCAATGACCGCCACCGTTGTTCCCATCGGCAGCCGTGTACCCGCGGCGACCAAGGACCGCATCCTCGATGCGGCCGAAACGCTTTTCATGGAGCATGGGTTCGAGGCGACGTCGTTGCGCTCGATCACCGCCGCGGCCGCGGTCAACCTTGCCGCGGTCAACTATCACTTCGGGAGCAAGGAGGAGCTGTTCCAGGCAGTCCTCACCCGCCGGCTGGACCCGATGAATCAGGAACGCGTCGACATCCTCGAGCGCCTCGAACGCGCGGCGGCACCCGAGGCGGTGCCGTCGGACAAGATTCTTTCGGCGCTCTTCGTGCCGGCATTACGTCTCGCCCGCGACCCGCTGCGAGGCGGCAGCAACTTCTTGCGCTTGCTGGGGCGCGCGTATGCCGATCCCGCACCCTTCATTCGCCGGTTCCTGTCGACGCAATACGCCGCGATGATCGGCCGCTTTAAGGCCGCGTTTGCCAAGTCTCTGCCTTCGCTGTCACCACGCGAGTTGAGCTGGCGGCTACATTTCATGATGGGCGCCTTGTCGTACACGCTCGCCGGCACCGACGCACTCCGGATGATCGAGGAGCTCGCCCCGGGCGAATCTTCGAACGACGAGCTCCTCCTGCGCCGCCTTGCGCCTTTCCTGCTGGCTGGCCTGACTGCGCCGTTACCGGAGTTGAGTGAAGTCAATCACGCGCTCGACGGCGACATGCGGCCGGCCGAGTGATAACGCCCATCTCTCCCGCCAACGCTTGTGCTGCCTTTTTTTAGGAATTGGTCATGGTCACCACCATCTGGCTCGCCGTTGTTGTCTTAGGCTTTCTGACGCTGGCTTACATCAATGCCGCCGGGCTCACCTGGACGGCGGCTGTCGCCATCGCGCTCGCCGTCGGGTGGAGTGCGCACGCGCTGCCCGGGTGGTTGTCGCTATTGCTGACGGCATTGTTCGTGCTCCTCGCAATTCCGCTCAACTTTCCCGCGCTGCGACGCAGTCTGATCAGCGACGGCGTGCTGATCGCCTTTCGCAAGGTGATGCCGCCGATGTCACAAACCGAGCGTGAGGCCCTCGAGGCAGGAACGGTGTGGTGGGATGGCGAGCTCTTTTCCGGGTGCCCCGATTGGGCCAAGCTCCTTGCAACGCCCATGCCTCGACTCACCACGGAGGAGCAACGCTTTCTCGCCCATGAGGTGAACGAGCTTTGCGCGATGGTCACAGACTGGGAGACGACTCACGTCTTTCGCGACCTGCCGCCGCCGGTATGGCAGTTCATCAAGGACAAGGGCTTCCTCGGAATGATCATCCCGCGCGAGTACGGCGGACTGGGCTTCTCCGCATTCGCGCACTCGCAGGTGATCAACAAGCTCTCCACCCGCTCGGGAACGGTCGCCGTCACGGTCCTGGTGCCGAACTCCCTCGGGCCGGGGGAGTTGTTGCTAAATTACGGGACCGAAGCGCAAAAGCGCCATTACCTGCCGCGCCTCGCCAAGGGGCTCGAGATTCCGTGCTTCGCGCTGACCAACCCCAACGCGGGGTCCGACGCGGCGTCGATCCCGGACTACGGCGTCATTGCCTGGGGCGAGTACGAGGGCAAGCGCGTGCTGGGGCTTCGCCTGACGTGGGACAAGCGCTACATCACGCTCGGGCCCGTGGCCACATTGCTCGGCCTCGCGTTCCGCGCGCACGACCCGGATCATCTGCTGGGCGACAAGGAGGATCTCGGCATCACCTGCGCACTCATTCCCACCACCCATCCTGGCGTCGAAATCGGACGCCGCCACATGCCGCTCAATTGCGTGTTCCAGAACGGACCGAATTGGGGCAAGGATGTGTTCATCCCGCTGGATTGGGTGATAGGCGGCCAGCCCATGCTGGGCAAAGGCTGGCGGATGCTGATGGAGTGCCTCGCCGCGGGTCGTGGTATCTCGCTGCCGTCCTCCAACACCGGAATGGCGAAGCTCGCCGTGCGCGCCACCGGGGGTTATGCCCGCGTGCGGACCCAATTCAAGACGCCCATCGGCAAGTTCGAAGGCATCGAAGAGGCCCTCGCGCGCATGGGCGGCAACCTGTACATGATGGACGCCACGCGGGTGCTGACGGCCGCAGCGGTGGATCTCGGCGAGAAGCCCGCGGTGCTCTCAGGCATCGCCAAGCTGCATCTCACCGAGCGCAATCGTGCCGTCATCAACGACGCGATGGATATCGTCGGTGGCAAGGGCATTTGCATGGGGCCGTCCAATTTCCTGGGCGCGGCTTACATGCAGATGCCGGTGTCGATCACGGTAGAGGGCGCCAACATCCTCACCCGCAGCCTGATCGTCTTCGGCCAGGGCGCGATCCGCTGCCATCCGTTCGTGCTGAAGGAAATCGAGGCCACGCGCGCGAGTGATCCCGACGAGGCTTCGGCGGCTTTTGACGCGGCACTGTTCGGGCATGTCCGCTTCACCTTGACCAACATGGCGCGCACGCTGGTCACGGGGCTGACCGGATCGCATTTCGTGCGGATATCGACCGATGTCGCGCCCGAAACGCGCCGGTATTATCAGCAGCTCACGCGCTTTTCGGCGGCGCTGGCCTTTCTTTCCGATGTTTCGATGGGGACGCTCGGCGGCGGGCTCAAGCGCAAGGAAAAGCTGTCCGCGCGGCTGGGGGACGCGTTGTCGATGCTGTATCTGTGCTCCGCCACCCTCAAGCGTTATGAAAGCGATGGGCGTCCGGCCGCGGACGCACCACTCATGCACTGGGCGATCTGGGATGCCATGTACAAGGCGCAACACGCGTTGGAAGGCGTCATCTCCAACTTTCCGCTGCGCATCGTCGGCGCGGCGATGCGCGTCCTGACATTTCCACTTGGACGTCCCTATGTCGTGCCTTCGGACCGTCTCGGACACGAGGTGGCGAAGCTTTTGATCGAACCCTCGGCGACGCGCGACCGTCTCACCGCCGGCATCTATATTCCCGACGACCCCGCGGATCCGGTGACCGCCATCGAGCGTGCGCTCGAGGCAACCGTCGCAGCAGAATCGGTAGAGGCGAAGATCCGCGCCGCGCTGAAAACGCAGCGCATCGACTCCCGCCTCGCACCGGGTGCTGATCCGGCGACGCTCGCCGTTCGCGCGCAGGCTGCGGGGGTGATCGACGCGGCCGAAGCGCTGCTCCTCGCCAAAGCCCGCGAGCTTACGGCGCAGGTGATTCGGGTCGACGACTTCGCGCAGGACCTCGGTGCCTCCGAGATGCAAACCGCCGCAGCGTCAGAGAGTGGCAATCGCGCCGGCAACGCGGCATCGAGGCATAAGGTGGCCGCCTGACGCTTCCGGTGGCCACGAAATCGCGCCGCCGAAATGCGTGAGCACACGATGAACGAACCCATCTACATCGTCGACGGCGCACGCACGCCGTTTCTCAAGTCGCGCAATACGCCGGGCCCGTTCTCGGCTTCCGATCTCGCGACCGCCGCGGGCAGGGCACTGCTGATGCGCCAGCCCTTCGCACCCACGGAGCTCGATGAAGTGATCCTGGGATGCGCCGCCCCATCGCCGGATGAGGTGAATATCGGCCGCGTGGTATCGCTGCGCATGGGATGCGGGCAGAAGGTGCCAGGCTGGACCGTCATGCGCAACTGCGCATCGGGCATGCAGGCCATCGATTCGGCCATCAGCAATATTCGCACGGGACGCTCCAACCTGGTGCTGGCGGGTGGCGTGGACGCCCTCTCCCGTGCGCTGCTCCTGTTTTCCGATGCCATGGTCCTGTGGCTTTCTCATTGGTATGCCGCCAAATCGCTCGGACAGCGCGCGACCGTTCTCGGCAAGCTCCGATTGCGCTATCTCGCGCCGGTCATCGGGCTCATGAAAGGGCTTACCGATCCCAGTGTCGGCTTGCTCATGGGGCAGACGGCCGAGAATCTTGCCTACCGCTTCGGCATCACGCGGCAGGAAATGGA
>JANXZT010000272.1 GCA_025355395.1 Betaproteobacteria bacterium | reverse complement strand
TGACGGCTGAGTGCCGTCGCGTCGCAGGGATGACGGCTGAGTGCTGTCACGTCGCAGGGATGACCATGATGCACCATGACTTTCGCAGAGGTGACGGTGCGACGCCATCAATTTCGCAGGGATGACGGGTGAGTGCCGTCGCGTTCGCAGGGATGACGCCTGAGTGCTGTCACGTTCACAGCGATGACGGCCGCATGACAAGCATTGCTCCCACCCACCCGTTCGTCATTCCCGCGGACGCGGGAATCCATTTTACCGAGCTCAAATTGAGTCGTCTCGAGGATGACCCTCGACGGTTGCGACACCTACTGAAACTTGAGCCCCTGCACCCGCACCAATCCGTCGGGCACCGGGCGCAACCCCGACAATTTGGAGGTATATGCCCAAATCCAGTGGCGGTGGTAGAGATACACGATCGGACGATCCTTCAGCACGATCGCCGCGACTTGCTCGTATTCCTTCTTGCGCTCCGAGAGCTCGCGCGCCGTGCGCGACTTGTTGAGCAGGTCGTCGACTTCCGGCTTGCAATAACCCGCGTAATTGAGCGGCTGCTTGCACGCATCAAAGCTATAAATATTGCCATCGGGATCCGCGCGACCGCTCCAGGCGAGCACGTACGCCTCGAACTGGCCCTTGTCCGCCATATCGAGCGAGGTGGAGAATTCGGTGGACTGAATCTTTACATCGAAGCCCGCGTCCTTGACCATCGCCTGCACGACTTGCGCGATCCTCTGCGCGTCGGAGGTCGTGGGTGTCACCAGCGTGAAACTCGGATTGGGCACGCCCGCTTCCTTGAGCAGCGCTTTGGCGCGCGCGACGTCGCGCTTGGGCATCGGCACATTTTTGGCGTAGAACGGATTGTCCGGCGCGACCCACTGGTTGCCCGGCTGCGCCTCGCCGTCCATCACCACCTGCACGATGCCATCGCGATCGAGCGCCAGCTCGAACGCTTCGCGCACCTTGGCTTCCTTGCCGAGGGGATTCTTCTGTGCAAGGTCGCTCTTGCCGACATTGATGGTGATGCCCTGATACCCGATTTCAGTAATCTTGGAAATCTTGAAGCGGTTGTCGCTCTTCAATGTCGGCACGTCGGACGACTGCATCCGCTCGATGAAGTCGAGCTGCCCCGAGCGCAGGTTGGCAAGACGTACCGTCGCATCGACAATCGGCAGATAAGTGATCTTGTCGATGAAGATGTTGGCCTTGTTCCAGTAGTTCGGATACCGCTCCAGCACGATGCGATCCTGCGCGACTCGTTCGACAAAACGAAACGGCCCCGAGCACACCGGCTTGGCGCCGAACTTGTCCCCGGCGGCCTGTGCCGCTTTAGGCGAAACCATCATTCCGGCGCGATCGGCGAGCGCTGCCAGGAGCGGCGAGAACGGCGCCGACAGATTGAGCCGCACCGTTTGATCGTCGACGACATCCACCGAGGTGACGGGTGCCAATTCGCCGCGCCGGTTGGACCCCGCCATCGTCTTGTGCCGCTCGATGTTGTACTTGACCGATGCGGCGTCGAACTTTTCGCCGTCGTGATAGGTGACGCCCTGCCGCAGCTTGAGGATCAGCGCCTTGTTGTCCGCCGACCACTCGTAGGAAGTTGCGAGCTGGGGCACGATTACGAGCTTCTCGTCGATATCGAAGAGCTTGTCGCACAGTGCCGAGAACACGATCCGGCCGACGAACGTTCGCGCCAGCGTGGGATCGAGCACGTCGGGATCCTCGGCCAGCCCGAAGCGCAACGCCTGGGCAGTCGCGACAGATGCGGCTAGTCCTGCCAACACGGCCACGGCCGTGCGGGTGACGATGATCAAACGCATGAGTGCCTCCCGGCGGTAGAGTGAGTCAAGGATCGCTTACTGTAAGCGAGATGATGGTAGCGCCAAATGGCAGGTTGTGGAGCAATTGGGGCCTGTCCTCAATCAAGCACTGCGTTGTCCAGCCTGAAAAGCGGCCTGCAGTCGCTCGAGGCGGGGATTGCGGCGTGGCGAATGGGTATCGGCCACGGCTGCCTTGGATGCGATCTCCTTCCAGAAGTGACACGCCACCAGGTGCTCGTCCTCTGCGGTAAGTAGCGGCTCCTCATGTGCACACCGTTCCCGCGCATGCGGACAGCGCGTGCGGAAACGGCAGCCCGATGGCGGTGCGCTCGGATTGGGCACATCGCCCTGCAACACCATGCGATTGCGGTTGATGGTGGGATCGGGAACCGGGATCGAGGAAAGAAGTGCCTGCGTGTAAGGGTGGCGCGGCTGCGCGAACAAGTGGCGCTTGTCGGCATATTCCACGATCTTGCCGAGATACATCACCGCGATCCGCGTCGCGATAAACTTCACCACCGCGAGGTCGTGAGCGATGAAGATGTAGGCAAGACCAAAGCGCGCCTGCAGGTCACGCAACAGGTTGATGACTTGCGCTTGAATCGACACATCGAGTGCCGAAACCGGCTCGTCGCACACGATGAGGCGCGGCTCGACCGCCAACGCGCGCGCAATGCCGATGCGCTGGCGCTGCCCGCCGGAAAATTCGTGGGGATAGCGTTGCGCATGCTCGGGGGCGAGGCCCACGAGGCGCAAGAGCTCCGCCACGCGCGCTTTCTCGTTGCCCACCGCAAGGTCATGCAGGCCCAGCGGCTCGGCCAGCATCTGACCTACCGTCATGCGGGGGTTGAGCGAGGCAAACGGATCCTGGAAGATGATCTGCATCGCACGCCGGCGCGCACGCAGGGATGATTCAGGGAGCGCGGAAAGATCTTCGCCCTCGAACCACACCTTGCCTGCGGTGGGCTCGATGAGACGCAGCACCAGGCGCCCGGCCGTCGACTTGCC
>JANXZT010000261.1 GCA_025355395.1 Betaproteobacteria bacterium | reverse complement strand
GCAATGATGCGATAGGCGCGCCACCAGATCGCCATCGCGAGGAGGACCACGATGGGGGTGACGAGCCCTACCCGCAGGAACGGCCTCGGCTCGTACAGCTCGAAAGGCACGGCCAGGGCAGCGCGTACCGCCCAGAAGAGGAGCGCCACATGCACCATTCCGAGCAGCGCCAGGAGTATCCAGTCGCGGCGGCGCCACGGCGCTGACGATTCAGGAGGTGCCACGGCGCATCGTGAAAAAGATGAGGGGACGGATTTCAGGCACGCGGCGAGTCCGATCTATACGAAGGCGTCTATTGGGGATTCCACAAAGCGTGACAAACCATCGTCGTTCCCTGCGAACGCGGGAATCCGGGTGCCGCAGTCACCGGTCTGGCCACTACGAAACCGTCATTCCCGCGCCCGCGGGAATCCGGGTGCCGAAGTCATCGGTCTGGCCATTACGAAACCGTCATTCCCGCGCCCGCGGGAATCCATTTTTACAGGTCAAAGTGAGTCCGCTTCAAAGTCAAAATGGGCCCCCGCGTTCGCCGGGGTGAAGGATCGGGGTCGTCAATGGTTGCGGTAACTACGGTTGAGCGTTTTGGCAGCGAGCAGGCGATCGAACGGATCCGGTGATAAGAGGGCGGGGTAGCGACCCTGACCCTATATGACCATCACCTTGCCGGTCAAGATTTCGCTTGTTGAAGGGTTTCCGCTTGCCAAGCGGGCCGGGCTGCGGTTATATTCTATTGTTATGAGCAGTGCATTCTTCGCCAACGGCCCCCAAGCGCTCCCCGCGCTGACCTCCCTTCCGGGTGGCCTGCTGCTCCTGCTGCGCCCCGCGCGCAGATAAACCCCCCTCCTTCTGTCGAGCTTTACCTGCGCCGTCCACCCGGACGGATACCCGTGTTTTTGCTCGCCCCGCGAGCCGAGGATGCGCCATGAGCCCGGACCCCTCCAGCAAATACCGATCGTTTCCGACTATCGACCTTCCGCAGCGGCAGTGGCCGTCGGCCACGCTTAGGCGCGCGCCCACGTGGTGCAGCGTCGATCTGCGCGATGGCAACCAGGCCCTGATCGAGCCGATGGACGCCGACCGCAAGCTGCGCCTCTTCCGGCTGTTGGTCGACCTCGGTTACAAGGAGATCGAGGTCGGCTTTCCCGCGGCATCCCAGACCGATTTCGATTTCGTGCGGCAGTTGATCGTCGACGACATGATTCCGCCGGACGTGACCGTGCAGGTGTTGACCCAGGCACGTGAGTCGCAGATCGAGCGCACGTTCGAAGCGCTGGCGGGCGCGAAAAGCGCGATCGTTCATCTGTACAACTCGACCTCCACGACGCAACGGCGCGTCGTCTTCAAGATGGATCGGCCAGGCATCGAGGCGATCGCCGTGGAAGGCGCGCGGCTGATTACGCTCGCCGCTGCCAGGCGGCCCGCCACGCGCTGGATCTTCGAATACTCACCCGAGAGCTTCACCGCGACCGAGCTCGATTTCGCAGCCGAGGTTTGCGACGCCGTCAGCGCCGTGTGGCAGCCTACGCCGGATCACAAGATGATCGTAAATCTGCCGGCAACGGTCGAGATGTCGACCCCCAACATCTATGCGGACCAGATCGAATGGATGTCGGGGCGGCTTGCACGGCGCGAGAGCATCGTGCTTTCGGTGCATCCGCATAACGATCGCGGATGCGGCGTTGCGGCGGCCGAGCTGGCGCTGATGGCGGGGGCGCAGCGGGTGGAAGGCTGTCTTTTCGGCAATGGCGAGCGCACGGGGAACGTCTGCCTGGTCACTCTCGGGCTGAATCTCTACACGCAGGGGATCGATCCCGGCATCGATTTCTCGGATATCAATTCAATCGTGCGCACGGTGGAATATTGCAGTCAGTTGCCTGTGCATCCGCGGCATCCTTATGGCGGGGATCTGGTGTTCACGGCGTTTTCGGGCTCGCACCAGGATGCGATCAAGAAGGGGCTCGCCGAACGGGCAGCGGCGCCCGCGCACGCCGAAGGTTTTTGGGATGTCCCTTATCTGCCCATCGATCCCGCCGATCTCGGCCGCACCTACGACGCAGTCATCCGGGTCAACAGCCAATCCGGCAAGGGCGGCATCGCCTACCTGCTCGAGCGCGACTACGGCCTTTCTTTGCCGCGGCTGCTCCAGATCGAGTTCAGCCAGGTGATCCAGCGCATTACCGATGCGACCGGGAAGGAGCTGTCGGCGAGCGAGTTGAACGCCGTCTTCGATCGGGAATATGTCAGCGCGCGCGAGCCGTTCGAATACATCGATCACACGGCGCGGCACTCCTCGGGCGCGGGTACGGTCGAGCACCTCTCCACCCGGCTCTTGATCGATGGGACCGAATGCACGTTTGCCGGTCATGGCAATGGCCCGGTCGACGCTTTCGTGCAGGCGTTGCGCGAGGGCGCCGGCGTGGACATCCACGTCCTCAATTACCACGAGCACGGGCTCGGCAGCGGCGAAGCGGCCACCGCGGCTGCATATGTTCAGTTACGGGTCGGCCGGGATCAGGCGGTGTATGGCGTCGGACTCGATCCGAACATCGTTACGGCGACGTTGCGCGCGGTGGTGAGCGCGGTCAATCGCGCCTGCGCCCACGGTTGGGCGGCCACATCCAAGGCGCGCGCCACCATGGTTGCATAACTGATTTTCGCCCCCCGCCCATTGCACGCATGGATATAGCGTGAACAGGCGCTAACTGCGCGGAACTGTCCGCTATTGCTTGAACCTCTGCAAGCAGGCGGCAAGTTCCGTGATGACGGCGCTTGGCGGCCCGCTGCACCGGAACGTCTAAAGCGTGCGTGCTTCCCCGCCTCCGTCCGGCGAGGAAAGGTCCCGCCTGATATCATTGCGGCACCGCAACACGCTGATTCCTTCGCGGTCACGCCGGGCACCGGGGTTACCTCTTGGCGCATCACCTTTTGTAACGGAAGAGACTCATGTCCACTCCGATTTACGGCCCGGGAATCGAAATTACCGGGCAAATCACGCCACCCTTTGCGACGATCCTGACGTCCGACGCGGTTGCCTTTGCCGCCAAGCTTCAGCGCGCATTCGGCCCGCGGCGGGAGAAGCTCCTGGCGTGGCGTGGCGCGCGTCAGGCGGAGTTCGATGCCGGAAAGCTGCCCGACTTCCTTCCTGAAACGCACGGCATTCGCGACGGCGACTGGACCTGTTCCCCGGTGCTCGCCGACATCCAGGATCGCCGCGTCGAGATCACCGGACCGGTCGACCGCAAGATGATCGTCAATGCGATGAATTGCGGCGCGCAGGTGTTCATGGCCGACTTCGAGGATGCCAATACGCCGCGCTGGGATAACAACATCCAGGGGCAACTCAATCTGCGCGATGCCATTCGCCGGCAGATCGACTTCACCTCGACGGAAGGCAAGCGCTATTCGCTGGGGCAGAAGACGGCGGTGCTGTTCGTTCGGCCCCGCGGGTGGCACCTGCCCGAAAAGCACATGATCGTCGACGGGCAGCCGATCTCCGGCGGCATCTTCGATTTCGCACTGTACTTCTTCCACAACGCAAAGGAGTTGCGTTCGCGCGGCAGCGGACCGTATTTCTACCTACCCAAGCTCGAAAGCCACCTCGAAGCACGGCTATGGAACGACATATTCGTCATGGCTCAGGATGACCTCGGCATTCCCCGCGGATCGATCAAGGCCACTGTGCTGATCGAGACCATCCTCGCTGCCTTCGAGATGGACGAAATCCTGTACGAATTGCGTGAGCACTCGGCCGGCCTCAATGCCGGGCGCTGGGACTACATCTTCAGTTGCATCAAGAAATTCCGCAGCCATCGCGATTTCTGCCTCGCCGATCGCGCACTCATCACCATGACCACGCATTTCATGAAAAGCTACGCCGAGCTTCTCATCAAGACCTGTCACCGCCGCAATATCCACGCGATGGGCGGCATGGCCGCACAGATTCCGGTAAAGAACGACGAGGCAGCCAATACCGAAGCGTTCGCCAAGGTGAGGGCCGACAAGGAACGTGAAGCCGCCTACGGCCACGATGGCACGTGGGTCGCGCATCCCGGATTGGTGCCGGTTGCGAAGGACGCGTTCGACCGTTTGATGCCCGCGGCAAACCAGATCGCCACTCGCAAGCGCGAAGACGTGCGCGTAACGGCTGCCGATCTGCTCAAGTTCGAGCCCGAGTCGCCGATTACCGAAAAAGGGCTGCGGCTCAACATCAATGTCGCGATCCAGTACATCGGTGCCTGGCTCGCGGGACAGGGTGCGGTCCCGATCTTCAATCTCATGGAAGATGCGGCGACCGCCGAGATCTCCCGCTCGCAGGTGTGGCAGTGGATTCGCTCGACGAAGGGCAAGCTCGACGATGGCCGCAAGATCGACAACGCCATGGTGGCTTCGATGATCCCCGAGGAGATGTCGCGCATCCGCGAGCTGCTTGGCGGGGGCTTCGGCGAGGGGCGCTACGACCAAGCCGCAAAGATCTTCGCCGTTCTCGTCAACAACGACGTGTTCGTCGAGTTCCTGACCCTGCCGGCGTACGAGTGCATCGATTGAGTTGCTATGCCTTGATCCCCGCGGCCGGAAACGGCTTTCGCTTCGGCGCCGGCATGCCCAAGCAATATTCCCTGCTGTGCGGCAAGCCGGTCCTTCAGCACGCTGTCGAGCGATTGACATCCGCCCTCGCGCCGGCCATGACCTACGTCGTGCTCGCGCAGGGCGACCAATGGTTCGACGGCGCGATGCCCGTACGTGACGACGTAACGGTCCTGCGCTGTGGTGGCGCAACGCGGGCCGCATCGATTCACAATGCCCTCGTCGCACTCTCCGGCATCGCAACCGATGATGATTGGATCGTGGTGCATGACGCGGTGCGGCCGTGCCTCGACCGGGCGTCGGTGCTGCGCCTGCAGAAAGAACTTGCCGATGACATGGTGGGCGGACTGCTCGCCGTTCCGGTAACCGGTACATTGAAGCGCTCGGATGAGCACGCACGCATGGTGCGCTCTGAGCCGCGCGAAGGATTATGGCGGGCCCAGACGCCCCAGATGTTCCGATACCGGACGCTTCAGGAAGCGTTCGCCCGGCCAGGTTCCGAGCACGCAACGGACGAAGCCCATGCAGTGGAGGCAATGGGGATGACGCCGCGATTGGTCCTCGGAAGCACGACCAATATCAAGGTGACTTACCCGGAGGACCTGCTGCTCGCAACGGCCATCCTCACCGCTCTTGCACGGAGCGGATGCTGATCGACTTCTTCTCGGGCCGCAGGTGCGCCGCCGGGGCCTCGCCGCCGTAGGTCGACCGGACATAGTCGTTGATGATCTGCTCGAACTCCTCGGCGATCCGGGCGCCCTTGAGCGTGACCGTTTTCTGGCCATCGACGTAGACCGGCGCGACCGGCACTTCTCCGGTGCCGGGAAGGCTGATGCCGATATTCGCCATCTTCGATTCGCCCGGCCCGTTGACGACGCAGCCCATCACGGCGACGGTCATATTCTCGACCCCCGTGTACCGCTCGCGCCATCGCGGCATCTGCTCTCGCAGGTACGTCTGGATGTTGTTGGCAAGCTCCTGGAAGAACTCGCTGGAGGTGCGGCCGCAGCCCGGGCACGCACTCACCAGCGGCGCGAACGAGCGGAGGCCCATCGTTTGCAGGATCTCCTGCGCGACGACAACCTCCCGCGTCCGATCGCCATTGGGCTCCGGGGTGAGCGAGATGCGGATGGTGTCGCCCACACCCTGTTGCAGCAGCACCGCGATCGCAGCGGTCGATGCGACGATGCCTTTGGAGCCCATGCCGGCTTCGGTAAGGCCCAGATGCAGGGGATAGTCGCACCGCTGCGCGAGCTCGCTATATACGGCGATCAAGTCCTGGACGCTGGACACTTTGCACGCGAGGATGATCCGGTCGCCAGGCAGCCCCAGCGCCTCGGCAAATTGCGCACTTCGA
This sequence comes from Betaproteobacteria bacterium, assembly GCA_025355395.1. GTDB lineage: Bacteria > Pseudomonadota > Gammaproteobacteria > Burkholderiales > Casimicrobiaceae > CAIWHR01. The sequence goes on along the minus strand of JANXZT010000261.1, from coordinate 6,427 downwards.
ATCGCCGACGTGATGAGCGCTTCCCGCATTACCCGCGCCGCGTCGAGCGGATTGACCGACCTTGCGTTTTCGTCCATCAGGCTCGCAAGGAGGTCCTGGTCGAGGCTCCCCCAGTTGACGCCGATACGCACCGGCTTGCCGAAATCGATGGCCTTCTCGACCATCACGGCAAACTGTGGTTCGTGCTTGCTGCCCTTGCCGACATTACCGGGATTGATTCGATACTTCGCGAGCGTCCGCGCGCATTCCGGGAAATTGGTGAGCAGCTTGTGACCGTTGAAATGAAAGTCGCCGATGAGCGGCACTGCGCAGCCGAGCGCATCGAGGCGCATGCGGATCACCGGCACGGCGGCCGCGGCTTCGGCGGTATTGACCGAGATGCGCACCAGTTCCGAGCCCGCATCGGCGAGTGCTTTCACCTGGGTAACCGTGGCCGCCACGTCGGCGGTGTCGGTGTTGGTCATCGACTGTACGACGATGGGCGCGCCGCCGCCGATCGGGATGCCGCCGACCAGCACGGTGCGCGAGCGGCGACGAATAATGGGCGGTCTATTGAGTGGTCTCATTTCGGGTTGATTCTTGTTGGGTGTCGGAACGATTCGGGCACGATTCGGCCATACTTCGACCGACTATTCCATTTAATTCAAGCTCTTGCGCAATGCAATTGCGCCCCGGACACGTGCCAAGAAGGAGTTTCGGGTGAGGGCCCCGAGTCCCCAAGGCACTTCCGGGCCCCAAGCGGCCACACATGCGGCCACAGATTTTACCGTGTCGAGTGCGACTGGCCGGCGAAGTTCACTTTTCTGGTCGGATCATGGCGTCATTCCACGTCGCAACGACCGATTCCGGCAAGGCTGCGTCATTGAGCCAACCATGGCGCACTATTGCGATATGCCCAGCGGCGATGTGCGCGTTCTCGTCGCCTGGAGTCGTGGTGCCCGGCCGTTCACGCCTGATCCGATACGTGATGCGCTCGGAAGTCGTCGCGAGCACATCGCAAGTGCCCGCGATCTTGTCTTTGCCAACGCGCGCCTGTGCGATTCCAGCGGGCAGTGCTGCCGGCAGGTTGACGCTCAACCAGTGCCCGCCGGTGGCCCAATCCTGGCGGTACCGCCACAGCACCTGCAGCAGGCGGCGCAGGGTTGGTAGCTCGCATAAGCCATCGCTCACCCCGTTCACCTGGGACACGGCGATCGCCGGCACGCCCCAGAAGGTCGCTTCCCGGGCGATGGCCATGGTGCCGGAATACGCGATGTCCTCGCCGACGTTGGGCTTGTCGTTGACCCCGGCAAGCACCAGTTCCGGCTTGCATTCGTCGCGAAAGAGGACGCCCATCGCCGCGACCACGCAGTCGGCCGGGGCGCCCGAGCAGACGTAAATGCGTTCGCCGGTGCGGGTAAGCGTGAGGTCGCGATCGAAGGATATCTGATGGCTTGCTGCGGTCCATTTGCGCTCGGGCGCAACGATCCAGACGTCCGAGCCGATGGCGACAGCGGCTTGCGCGAGCAGCCCGATGCCGGGTGCTCCGATGCCGTCATCGTTGCAAACCAGTATGCGCATGCGCACTCGCGAGATCACAAGTCGATAGAGTCGCCGGTCGCGAGATCGGCGCGCAATGGCGGCAAGTGTGCGGCGAGTCGCGACAGAACGGCGTGATCGCACGAATGGCCGAGCACCGTTTGCGCACCGCAGGCCGCGATAATCGCAATGTTTTCGGTGAGCGTAGGGTGGGTTGGCAGCCGGATCCAGTGAGCGAGTCCGCCCGCCACCATGCTCTCACCCGGACTGCCCGCTGGCAGGTGACCGGTGAAGAGCGTGGGATGCCGTTGCGCGCTCGCAGCGTCGAGTATTGGGCGCGTGGGACCCGCCATGCCCATGCCGTCATGGCACAGCAAGGCTGCCGGCGGCAATGCAGTGTGCGGGCGCCAGTCGGTCGCGGTGGCGAGGCGCGTCGCGAGCATTTCGGCGGCACCCGCCGCGAGCCAATCGCAACCGTCAATCTGAATACGAAGCGCCTCCCTCATCCCCGGCGCGAGTGCGACCGGCCCCGCGACAATGCCCAGGAGCTCGACCGAGCGGCCATAAAGCGGCGTCGGCAACACGCAGCCTTCGGGGTGAGCGGCAATCCACTCCCTGACTTGCGCAGCGCGGACGGGAGCGGCAACGGCGTCGTCACCATAGGAAGCGTCGATGGCGATTGCGCGGCACGCGGGAAGCGGATCCATCGTGAACACGGGACTCGCCGGGACCACGTCGCCGCAGTAGCCGAAGGTGACCTGACCGTCTCTGACGACGCACCATAGGCCTCCGGCAACATGGCCCGAGCGGCCGGTGTCGATGCGTAATGGGCCAAGCTCGAGCGCGCAGGGCCCGACCGGCAGGCGCTCGAGGTTGGCGTGGTTGACGAGCGCCACGTGTTCTGGTTCGGCATAGTTGCGCATGCACTGATCGGCTTCACGCCGGCTTTCAGGCGTCATGAAAATACGGCCCCTGAAACCTTCGGCGATGCACCACCCGAGCGCTCCGAGATGATCCTCGTGCGCATGGGTCAGGACAATCGCGTCGGTCGCCCGCAAGGCGGCGGGAGAGATCGCCGGATAATAGTCACGTCCGCGGGCGCTGGTCTTGACACCCGCATCGAGCAAGAGTCGGTAGCCGCCGCTCTCGATCCCGAGACAGGTACGTCCCTTTTCGGCGAAACCGCCGTGAAGAACCAGGCGCACGCCTAATGCCCTTCCGATCCGGGGATGATCCAGCCGTCAGCCACGGCGAGCTTGATCGCCATCCCGGGCGCGACATTGAAGGGCTCGGACGCGGCGAGGTGCAGCGGCTTTTCGGGGGCCGCCTCGAGGTGCGCTTCGAGCCGGAAATAACCGCCTTGATAGATGGCGCGGTCGATGCGGGCGGCAATGCCTTCGGCGCTCAGTGCGACGATTCTGAGATCGCGGGCACGCAGGCAGGCGCGCGCCGCGGCCGGCTTTTGCGTCTTCGCGCAACGCATTCGCACGTGGTGGCCGTAAAGGGTTGTCCAACAGCGCCCGTCCGCGTCCACCGACTGGACATCGACCGGCAGCACCATGCCTTCGCCGATAAACCCGGCGACCGTTTCGTCGGCCGGCTCGCGATAAAGCTCGGAAGGTGTGGCCACTTGCAGCAAGCGGCCACTGTCCATCACCGCGATGCGATCGGCGAGCGCCATGGCTTCGGCCTGATCGTGGGTGATGTAGATCATGGTGGTGCCGGTCCGCGCATGAAACCGGGCGAACTCGTCTTCCATCGACGCGCGCAGATGGACGTCGAGATTGGCGAGCGGCTCGTCCAGCAGCACCAGCGACGGTTCGGTCACGAGGCAGCGCGCGAGCGCCACGCGCTGGCGTTGCCCACCCGACAGCAGGGCCGGCCTGCGCTCGCCGAAGCCGTCGAGTTCGACCAGAGTGAGCGCGGCAGCGACCCGGCGCGAGCGTTCGGGGTCTTTGATGCCCGCGACCGCGAGACCGAACGCGATGTTTTCGGCGACGCTCATGTGCGGCCACAAGGCATACGACTGGAATACGATGCCGATGCGGCGCCGTTCGGGAGGAACGTGACTGCGCGGAGTGGAAACCACCGTGTCGCCGATCAGGATGCGGCCGGCATCGAGCTTGTCGAACCCGGCGATCTGCCGCAGAAGTGTGGTCTTGCCACAACCCGACGCGCCAAGGACGGCCATGAATTCGCCATCCTTCACTTCGAGCGAGACGTTGTTCAACGCCCGGAAAGCGCCAAACGATTTGCTTACCTGGTCGATTGTCAGTCGCGCCACGGGAGGACTCCCAAGGGTAGCTTGCCGGCCACGAGCAGGGTCGACAACATGAGCGCGGTGGTGACAAGGACGGTGAGTGTTCCCAAGGCTGCCGCGTAGGTCGAATCGCCGCCTTGCGCAAATGAAAAGAAAATCACGCCCAGCGTCTCCGAGCCGGAGGACCACAGCAGTGCCGAGACAGTGAGCTCGTTGAATGCGGTCAGGAAAATCAGCAATGCCCCGGCGCTGGCCGCCGGGGCGACCAGGGGAAAGATGATGCTGCGCAGGCGCCGGAAAAGCCGCGCTCCGGCGATCTGCGACGCTTCCTCGAGGGTTCGATCGATCTGGTAATAGCCGCTGATGACGGGACGCAAACCCAGCACCAGAAAGCGCGCCAGGTAGCAGAACAGGATGATCCACACCGTGTTGTAGATTGAAAGGCCGAGCAGTGGCAGAGGTTTGAGGAACAGCAGGATCGCCGCGATTGCCAACACCACACCCGGTAGCGCATAGGGCATTTCTGTCACCAGATTGACGATGCGCAAAAGGCGCGAGCGGCGCCACACCAGAAAGTACGCCAGGGGCACCGCGATCAGCGGAATCGCAATCGCCGCGGTCGCCGACAACGCGAAGCTGTTCACCAGCGCGCGCCGGGCGGCATCGTGGCCGAACAGCACAAACTCGTAGTTGGCAAGCGTGGCCGTCCGTGAGCTGAGCGGGACCCCGACCGAGGGCACCAGAGAACTTAGGATGAGTGCGATCAGTGGCAGGACGAGCACCATGACCGACAACGACCAGAGCCCGATTTCCACCGGCAGGCGCCAAGGCCCCAATTCGAACGGACGCGCCACGCTCGACGTCGTGCTGATCCGAAAATCCCGGCGGCTTAGCATCATGTCCTGCAACAGGATGCCGACGATGGCGATGAATCCGATCAGCATCGAGAGCACCGACACTTCGGACAGCACTCCCGGCCCGAGCCCGGCCAGACGCTGGTAAATCAAGGTGGGCAACACCAGGTAATTGGCCGGGATGCCGAGCAGGGCGGGGATCCCGAAATTGCCCAGGCAGGAAACGAAGCTCAATGCGATGCCAGCCACCAGCGGCGGTGTCATGAGCGGCAGCACGATGCTGCGCAATACCGTCATCGGCCCTGCGCCACCGGCAAGGGCTGCTTCGACCAACTCCCGCGGCAACGTGCGCAGTCCAGCGCGCAGGGTCAGGAAGATGAGCGGCGCGTACTGCACGCCCAGCACCACGATGATCCCGCCGGGCGAGTACAAGGGATTGCGGCTGCCCAGCGCCGGCGCCAACCCGATCAGGTTCAGCAGTGGGCTCGAGGGACCGAAGAGCTGCAGCCACGCGAGTGCTATCACCTGGGCCGCAATCATCATCGGCAGCACGAAGCAGAACACGAACGCATTGCGGCCACGGATGTTGGTCAGCGATACGACGAGAGACACCACGCCGCCGACGGCAACGGCGACCACGGTGCCGCCCAAAGCGGTGATCAGGCTATGGCCGGTAGCCGTCCAGGTCGTCCTGCTCGATAGAACGCGGTCAAAGGCATGACCGGAAAAATCTCCGCCGGGCGCGATGCCCTCGAGCAGCAGACGCGCGAGCGGCAGCACCGAAAGCACCCCCACCACCAGCACCAATCCCCACAGCAGCGTGTAGTCTTCGGCGTGCTCGCGCAGGCCTCCTGGATCAATCACCGAACGGCCGTTGCGCGGCACCGCAAAGTAGGGTCAGAGACGACTTTCGCGCACCATGGGTGGTTCATTGACGGATTCACACGAAAGTCGTCTCTGACCCTGCTTTGGCCGCTCAATTCCCGAACAGATCCGCGAAGCGCTTGAGATTGCTGCTGTTGGCATCGGCAACTTTCGCGATGTCCGTGGGCATGATGTTGATCACAGTGCCCGCAGGTAGCCAGGATGGCATCCCGACGCTCGCCTTCGCGGGGATGTAGCCCATCGAAACCGCGAGCCTTTGCCCCTCGTCGGACAGAATGAAGTCGACGAATGCGCGCGCTGCAGCCGGGTTCTGCGTGGTCTTGAGGATCGCTACCGGCTCGGTCACCGCCGGGTTGCCTTCGGCCGGAAAGATGAAGTCGATGGGCGAGCCCTTGGCCTTGGCGTTGAAGGCCATGAAGTCGACGAGGATGCCGTAGGACTTTTCACCAGTGGCGACCGCCGTCAGTACCGCGCCGTTGCCGCGCACCGCGGCGGCATCGGCCGCTTTCAATTTTTCGAAATAGCCCCAACCGAGGTCGGAGCGGCTTGTCATCGTGCCCAGCATGATGGCGGCCGCGCCTGAATAAAGCGGGCTCGGCATCGAAATCTGGCCCTTGTATTCCGGCTTGACGAGGTCGGCGAATGACGCAGGCCGGTTCTTCGCCGAGGTATTGACAGCGATGCCCGTCGTGATCAGCTTGGATCCGAAATAAGTCTTGTCGGCATCATAGGACCCCGCCTGCAGGCCATTGAGCTTGGCCTCCGGGTAGGGCATCAATCGCCCGGCCTTCTTGAGCGATTCCATGCTTGCCGCATCGGCGATGAGCAGCACGTCGGCCTTCGGCTGGCCACCGGCAAACTCGGCAGCGAGCTTGCCTAGCACCTCGGTGGTTCCGGAGCGGAACACTTC
>JANXZT010000228.1 GCA_025355395.1 Betaproteobacteria bacterium | reverse complement strand
ACCCGCCGCGCCCGCACCTTCGACCACGCTCTTCTCGAGTTCGAGAAGGCGCAGGATGGCCAGCGCGATACTCGCTTCGTCCACCATCACCAGCTGATCGACCACTCGCCGCAGCACCGCGAAGGGACGTTCGCCCACTTGCGGCACCGCCAAGCCATCGGCCAAGGTTGGTGCAAGGGTGATTGACGTTGGCCGTTCGGCGGCGAAGGCGGCGGCGAGACATGCCGCATGCTCCGGCTCGACCCCGACCACAGCCACCTCGGGGCGCAATCCCTTGATGGCGGTGCCCATGCCTGCGAGCAAGCCGCCGCCGCCAACCGGAATCACCACCGCTTCCACATCCGGCGTCTGCTCCAGAATCTCGAGCGCCATGGTGCCCTGGCCGGCAATCACATCGGCGTTGTCGAAGGGATGGATGAAAGTGAGCCCTTCGCGTCGCCCAATCGTCTCGGCCTCCTCGCGTGCTTCGGCCAGATCGCGACCGTGCAGCACGACGGTGGCCCCGAGTCGCCGGCAATTGGTGACCTTGATAAGCGCCGCGAATTGGGGCATCACCACCGTAGTCGGAATGCCGAGCAGGCTGCCGTGATAGGCAATGCCCTGGGCGTGGTTGCCGGCCGAGGCGGCGATCACACCACGCTTGCGCTGTTCCGGACTAAGCAGCAAAAGGGCGTTGCGTGCCCCGCGTTCCTTGAAGCTCCCGGTGCGCTGCAGGTAGTCGAGCTTGCAATAGATGTGCGCGCCGGTGAGCTCCGACAGCGGGATCGACTCGACGCACGGCGAGAGATACACGCCGCCGGCGATTCGCTTTCTTGCAGCCTCGATATGGGCGAGGGTGATCATCGTAGGTTCAGAACGGAATCTCGATGCCAGGCTTGGTCGCTTTGAGTACCCGCCTGAATTCACCCTTGATGCGCTCGATGGCCTGCGGGTTGTCGGCCTCGAACCGCAACACGATGACCGGCGTGGTATTGGAGCCGCGGGCAAGCCCGAAGCCATCCGGATATTCCACCCGGAGCCCGTCGATGCGGATGACATCGCTGGCGCCGGGAAACTGGGCCGTTGCACCGAGTTCCGCAATCAGCGCATGGTGCTCACCCTCGGCGCATTCGATGGTGATCTCCGGGGTCGACAGTGTATCGGGAAGCGCATCGAGCACCGCGGAGGAATCATCATGCCGCGACAGGATTTCGAGCAGCCGCGCGCCGGCGTAGAGGCCATCATCGAAGCCGTACCAGCGCTCCTTGAAAAAGGTGTGGCCGCTCATCTCACCCGCGAGCGCCGCACCGAGTTCCTTCATCTTCGCCTTGATGAGGGAGTGTCCCGTTTTCCAGAGAAAGGGCACACCGCCATGGCGCTCGATCCAGGGCTTCAAATTGCGGGTCGACTTGACGTCATAGATCACCGTGGCGCCGGGCTCGCGCGTCAGCATGTCGGCGGCGAACAGCATCAATTGCCGATCAGGATAGATGATATGGCCCTCGCGGGTCACGACGCCCAAGCGGTCGCCGTCGCCGTCGAAGGCGAGGCCAAGCTCATGCCGGCTTTGCGCCACCGCCTCGATGAGATCGACAAGGTTCTTCGGCTGCGAGGGATCAGGGTGATGGTTCGGAAACGTACCGTCTACTTCACAGAAAATCTCCATGACCTCGCACCCAAGGCGACGGTAAAGTGTCGGCGCATACGCTCCGGCGACCCCATTGCCGCAGTCCACCGCGATCTTCATCGGCCGGGCGAGGTGAATGTCCGTGACGATGCGATCGATGTAGGCAGCGGCGATGTCCTCCTGGCGATAGGTGCCTGCGCCGTGCCGCAATTCGCCGGCCATGAGGCGCTGTCGCAATCCCTGGATGGCGTCGCCCGACAGCGTTTCGCCGTTGATCACCATTTTAAGCCCGTTGTAGTCGGGCGGATTGTGGCTGCCGGTCACCATCACCGAGCACTGCGTCCGAAGATGATGCGCGGCAAAATAGGTCATCGGCGTGGCGACCATCCCGACGTCGATCACGTTCGCTCCAGCGGCGCGAATGCCGTCGCTTAGCGCACCTTCGAGCTCATTGCCCGAGAGGCGACCATCGCGTCCGATCACG
>JANXZT010000226.1 GCA_025355395.1 Betaproteobacteria bacterium | reverse complement strand
CTCCCGAAAAAGGCGGCAAGTCTTGGGGCCGGGCGAGGGCTGGCTTCGTTGATAGATTTCCGCGCTCGATATGTGAATTTGCCGCGGGGAGGGTTATCCACTCGCGCGCGTCGGCGCGTTCGGCCGGGGCGAGAAGCGTCGCGGATCTGGCGACCAGCAACTTGGTCGCCGGTTGCATTTTCAGACCAGCATGGACGCCGTCTGGGCGTCGGGAGTTGGCGCAGATCCCGCCGAGCGCTTTGGTCACCCGCAACCCGCGACGGGTTCCAAACTCTCAGCCCGTCAATCGATGATGTGATAGACGGGCGCCTTCTCCATCTGCCACTGGCCGGTGTTGCGGTCGAAGCGCGACAGGGTGAAGCAATGCCAGTTCTCATCGTCCAACTTCATGTGGTCCCCGCGGTAGTAGTACCCCGGCCAGCGCGTTTCCTTGCGGAACAGCGTGTGATGGGTGACAGACTCCGAAGCCAGGAGCCGGTGATGCAGCTCCCACGTGCGCTGAAGCTGGTGAAGGTCTTCTGCGCCCATGTGCGCCATGTCTTCCTTGAGCATGCTCAGCAACTCGAGGCCGCGATTGAGCATCTCGCCGTTGGTCATGTAGGTCGTGCTGGTGCCGCCGACGTATTCGTCCATGATTTTTTCGAGACGCTGCAGACCGTGGATCGGCAGAAGATAGCTCGGCGAGACGGTTCCGGCGGTGATCTCGTTGCGACCCACTCGGTAGTTCTCCATCGGCTGGAAAACCAATTTCTCGAGATCCTGATACTCCTCCTCGCTGACCTGGGGCTGATCTTTCCCCAGGTCGTTGACGTACCTTACCGCCGCCTTGGCAGCGATGCGCCCTTCGGTGAACGACCCTGACGAGAACTTGTGCGCGGTGCCGCCGATGGTGTCGCCGGCGCCAAACAGCCCGTCGATCGTCATCATGCGGTTGTATCCCCACTGATACTCCGCGGGGGCATAGTCTTCCGGTCCGCTCGCCCACGCACCCGAACACGTGGCGTGCGAGCCCATCACATAAGGCTCCGACGTGGTCAGTTCTGGATTGATGTGCTTGGGGTCGATGTTCTGCGAAGCCCAGACGACGGCCTGCCCGATCGTCATGCCCAGGAAGTTCTCCCAGCCGACCGTCTCCTTGTGCGGATCCTGGAATGCCTCCTTGGTGACCATGCGGATGGGGCCGCGGCCCGCCGCGAGTTCCTTGAGGATGGCGTGGTTGCGCAGGCAGGTCGGCACCGGGTGCCGATCGACGTAGTCACCCACCAGAGCTTTGGTGTCCTCGTACCACCGCTTCTCGTACTCCTCGCCCAGGCCGTTTTGCGTGTAGGTCTTGAGGTGGAGGAAGTACGCACCCACGGGGCCATAGCCGTCCTTGAAACGGGTCAGGACGATGCGGTTCTCCATCTGCGTCATCTTGGCGCCGACCTGGATCGGCAAAGCGTAGGCGGACGCGCTGCTCCACGGCGCATACCAGGTCCGGCCCATGCCTTCGCCCACTGCGCGCGGCTTGAAGATATGCGACGCACCGCCGGCGCAGACGATGACGGCCTTGCCCCGGAACACATGGAATTCGCCTGTTCGCACGTTGAACCCAACTGCGCCGGCAACGCGGTTGGCCTTGGTCTTGTCCATCAAAAGGTGGGTGACCATGATCCGGTTGTAGATCTCGCTGGCCGCTTTGCGGGCTGCCTCGGCGACGATCGGCTTGTAGCTCTCGCCGTGAATCATGATCAGCCACTTGCCCTCGCGCAGGTAGCGTCCGGTCTTGGGGTCCTTCATGATCGGCAGGCCCCATTCCTCGAACTTGTGCACCGTGCCGTCCACGTGCCGCGCGATGTCGTAGCCCAGGTCTTCGCGCACCAGGCCCATGAGGTCGTTGCGAGCGTAGCGCACATGGTCCTCGGGCTGGTTCTCTCCCCATTGCATGCCCATGTAGCAGTTGATGGCGTACAGGCCCTGGGCGACCGCACCGCTGCGCTCGATGTTGGCTTTCTCGACGCAGACGATCTTCAGGTCGCGTCCCCAGTGCCGGGCTTCGTAGGTCGCCCCGCAACCCGCCATGCCACCGCCGATGACCAGGATGTCCGCGTCGACGAAGACGGTCTTCCTGCCGCCAAAGAGTCCCATCACATCACCCCTTTCTTGAGTTGATCGGGACGCAAGGCCGGCAATCCCCCCTTGACGTTGAGCGACTCGGGTTCGTGCGCGAGCCCTTGGGTGGCGAGTTCATCGGGGTGAGGCGGGGCGTATTCGGCCGGCCCCTTGATCGATCCCCAGGGCGTGGTGCGGATCGGCGACTCGAAGTTCTTCTCGCGGCCGTCGCGAAACTTGAGCTTCCACGACACGGTGCCCTTGGCCTCTTCGCGAAGCACCCGCACGCTGTGGCCGAGCGGCGCAAAGTCGGCATAGCCGCGCACGTCGATGGCGTTCTGCGGGCAGGCCTTGACGCAGGAGTAGCACTCCCAGCACATGTTGGGCTCGATGTTGTAGGCTCGCCGGGTGACCTTGTCGATGTGCATGATGTCGGACGGGCAAATGTCGACGCAATGACCGCAGCCGTCACATCGGGTCATGTACACAAAGGTTGGCATGGTGGTCGTCTCTCGAGAATTGAAGTGTCGATGATCCGGAAAGGTCAGTAATTCCGGGTGTGCCGGCGAGCGGTGCCGAACTGCTCGGGTCGGTTGGCCGGACCGGGCAGATTGGTTCTGGTGCCGTTGGCGTTGGACACCCTCTTCTCCAGCGCTGCTGCCGGCTTGAAAAACATGTGCGCGAACTTCGACCATGCCACCGATCCGAAAAGAATCGTAGTGGCGAGGATGTACAAAACGAAAAACACTGCTGTCCAGGAACTTGACTGCGATTGAAGGTAGGCCCAGACAAGACCAAGCGTGGCACTGGCCACCAGCGAGACCACGAACAGATCTGCGCGCACGAAACGCAGCGGCGAATGGCCCTCGGCAGCGACGTCGACGCGGATGAAGAACCAAAACCAATAGCCGCCGACGCAGATCATCAAGCCGCCGATCCACCACAGCAACGGCAGGATGGCGGGCGTCGGCGTCGCGGGCGAAGAGTAGTTGAACACCATCACGGCCGTGGTGACCACGTACAACAGAAACCCGTACATCGTCAGCAAATGGGCGATCCGGCGGCGCACGTTGCAGAATTCCCCAGACGTTAGGACATCCACAGCACCGGTTTTGACGGCCAGCGACACCATCTCGCCGGCACCGACTTGCTGCCGCCCCTTGTCCCTGGACTTGCGCCAATTGGCGAAAAAATACGTTGCACTGCCTTTGTGAATGACGTCGTACAAGGTTCCGAGAAACACCGCGAGAACCATCAGAACGACATAAATCTGCATCGCGTTCGCGGGCAATACATCGGTCAACACGGCAAATGGGTTGTTGGCGAACATGGGGGGCTGTCTCCTCGAACTTCTGCTTGGTGGTCCTGCAGCAAATACCGGTGCTCGCGCGCCGGGACTGATTCTGCGATCCGTGACGTGCGGCTATGGCGGTCGTGTGTGATGTGCCTCACTGCCAAGCTCGCGCAACTCGAAGTGCATCGCCGCGAGATCGCCCAGGATCCATGTCGCCGGGGCGGCAAGTCCAGCCACGGTGCCGGGATTGACGAGCCAGCTCGCGGTACCTCGCACGTTCGCCACGCTGCGCACTTCGGCGCGGTGTGAATGACCGCAACACACCAGCTCCCAGTCGCCGGTGCAGGCCATCGCATAACCGTAGTCGTCATAGTGCACGAGGAAGATCTGCCGGCCAGCGAGCTCGATGCGCGCATCGACACCGTGGTAGCGCAGGCGTCCGTCGCTGGCCAGGGCCAGCCTGTGCAGCGCTTGCGAATCGCCCACGTTGTTGCCGTGGATGAGGTGCATCGGCAGCCCCAAGGCCAACGCAGGCTTGAGCGATTGCGCGCCGATCAGGTCGCCGCAATGCAGCACCGCCTCGGCGCCCTGCGCCTTGGCCTCGCGCACGGCCTGCTCCAGCGCGTCGGCGCGGTCGTGGCTGTCCGAAACGACGCAGACTTTCATGCGCTCATCTCGACGAAGCGGCCGCACCGGCCGGCCGCGCGTCCAGTTCGGCATAGTAGACGCGAAGAATCTCGAGCACCTCGGGGCGGCTGAATTCGGCCGGCACGGGCTGGCCTTCGGACAGCGACTTGCGCAACTGCGTGCCGCTCACCTGCAGGCGATCGACGTCGGTGTGGGGGCAGGTGCGGCCCGAAGCCATGCCGCCGCATTTGTAGCACCAGAACGAAACGTCGATCTTGAGCGGCCGCGTCTCGAGCGCACCTTCGGGAATCTCGTCGAAGACATGGTGCGCGTCGAAGGGCCCGTAGTAGCTGCCCACCCCTGCGTGGTCTCGCCCCACGATCAGGTGCGAGCAGCCGTAGTTCTGGCGGAAAAGGGCGTGCAGCAATGCCTCTCGCGGCCCGGCATAGCGCATGTCCAGCGGGTAGCCGGCCTGCACGATGGTTGAAGGCACGAAATAATTCTTGACCAACGCCGCGATGGCGCGCGTGCGCACCTCGGCCGGAATGTCACCGGGCTTGAGGGCACCTAGCAGCGAGTGCACCAGAACGCCATCACAGACCTCAATGGCCACCTTGGCCAGATACTCGTGCGACCGATGCATCGGGTTGCGCGTTTGAAAGGCGGCGATTCGTGACCACCCGTTGGACTTGAACAGCGCGCGTGTCTGCGCCGGCGTCATGTAGAGATCGCCGTATTTCTCCGGAAAGCCGCCCTGGGACAAAACCTTGACCGTGCCTGCCAGGTTGACGGCCGGTTGATCCATCACCATCTTGACGCCCGGGTGCGCAGAATCGACGGTGCGGAACACGTTGCGACACTCGAGCGCCTTGTCGATGCGATATTTTTCGCTCACGCGCATCGTCGCCAGCGCATGACCATCGTCGGGGTCGATGAGTGCAATCTCGTCGCCCACGGCAACGGCGTTTGCGGCGGCTTCGTCGACCGACAACGTGATCGGAATCGGCCAGAACAGGCCGTTCGCCAACTGCATTCGCTCGCAGGAACCGCGCCAGTCAGCTTCGCCCATGAAACCCTCCAGGGGCGTGAACCCGCCGATTCCCAGCATCAGGATGTCGCCGCGCTCGCGCGAACTCACACGAACCTGACGCAGCGTCGACGCTCGGCGCACCTCCTCGACAAGCGCACTGCCTGCAAGCAGCAGCGGTTTCAACGACGCTGCACCGTGCGGTTTGACCAACTCACTCATCGGCGTGCTCCGCGCCAGACACGGCTGCTGTGGTGCGAATTCGCCCCGCGGCCCGTCCATACGTTGAGATAATATGAGTTGACTTGAAAAACAAATCTGGACAATATCGGTCATTGTGACCGGAAAAAACGATCAACTTAGCGGTGGAATGCTGCCGCCCCGCTTGCGGGTGAGCCTCCGCCAACTCGAGGTTTTCGTGGCGACTGCCCGTGCCGGGTCGACGCGTTCGGGCGCAGAGCGTGTGGCGCGGTCACAGTCGGCCGCCAGCGCGGCCATCGGTGCGCTGGAAGTCACGCTGGGCGTGGCGCTTTTCGACCGAATCCGCAAACGACTGGTGATCAACGAGAATGGCCGCGCGCTGCTGCCAAAGGCGGCTTCCTTGCTGGACCATGCGGCCGAGCTGAACTACTTGTTCAGCGCGGAACACGCGGCTCCCTTGCGCGTGGCCGCTAGCCTCACCGTCGGCGAGGTGTTGCTGCCCGATCTGGTGGCACGCTGGAAACAGTCGCACCTGACCAGTCCGGTGTACGTATCGGTAGCCAATTCCAGCGAGGTCATCCGGGCGGTGGCCGCGTTCGACGTCGATATCGGTTTCATCGAAGGGCCGCAAACCCACCCTGATCTGTCGGTGCGGCCTTGGCTCACTGACGAGATGGTGGTCGTCGCCGCTCCAGGCCATACGCTGGCGGGCGCGCAGCGCATCGCTACCAGCGTCTTACGTGCACAGCCCTGGGCTCTGCGCGAGCCGGGTTCCGGCACCCGAGAAGCCAGCGACCGCTGGCTGCTGGAACACCTGGGTTCGATCGAGATCGCGTTCGAGCTTGGCAGCACCGAAACGCTCAAGCGAGTCGTCGCCGCTGGCGGCGCCGTGGGATGTGTGTCTCGCCATGCGGTGGCCTCGGCGTTGGCCAACGGCACCCTCGTGGAACTGAACACCGGCTTTCGGCCGCTCGAACGCCGGCTGGCCATCGTGGTGCACAAGGACAAACTGCTGGGACACGGGGCGAGCGATTTTCTTCATCATTGCGAAGCCACGATGCGCATGGGCGGCGTGGCGACAACGCTTGCACCAACTTGACAGAGCCCGAATATTCATTGGTTGCCTGACCAACTAGCGGCGGCCTAACCAATGCCCGACCCCTCCCAGTTACCTTCTGCAGAATGACGGAGGGATTCGTAAGGACGAAATCCTAGAACGCAAACGTGTCGTATTCATGCGGAACCGAAGCATCGGAGCTCGGAATGTACGCGGGTAAGAATTTATCGCCCACCTTGACGAATCCTGCGAAGCCGTAAAGGTGACGCACAATACTCGTAATCCTGTTCATAAAGTTCTCCTTGGCTCCAGGAGTTGAGGCAAGAGCCGTAATGAGCTGTTGCGCGTCGATTATCAGGATGTCCGAGTCGGTAAGGCTTAGCGTCTTAGCGAGTCGCTGGCGAGGTTCGGGGTTAACCGGCCCTTTGAGCAGCGCGGCCCAGCCGAATACTGCGCCCGGTCCTACGGTCTTCACGAGTTCCCGAGCCACGGCGACCTCCGGGTCGAACGAGTGATTCACCTCGCCGCGCAGGATCAGAAAGATGTCGTCAGCAGCGGAGCCGGATTCGTAGATCGTCTCGCCCCCGCGATAGTGCGCCCGTCTACCGAATGCGGCGATCCTCGCCAATAGCGGTTCGGGCAAAGTGTTGAAGGGAGTCGACGACTTGAGGACCTCAATGATCTGCTCGTTCTCGCCCACGCCGCCACCTCCTCGAACACTGCCTGAGTCCGCCTTGCGTAGCCCGGCGGCCTCGCGAAGCTAAGTGCTTCACGCTGGTGTACATCCAACCCCACAATCATAGACCATCCGAACATCGTACTCTAGCGGCGAATTTTCGCTGGACCCGTACGCACGCCTCGAGCGCTGCGCGCTTCCCGGAAGTTCATTCTACTGAGCTTTCCCAAAGTAAGTCACAAAACCCAATCGTCATCCCCGCGAACGCGGGGATCCATTTTCGCACGTAGCAAATGGATTCCCGCTTGCGCGGGAATGACGGAGCAGTTGTCATGCAGATTCGTAAGTGTCAATAGATATGGATCTCGCACCTCTCAATGTGCAACTCAGAGCTGGCTGGTGACCTGCGCCAACGCTGCTCGCCCCCACTCGATGTTGACTGCAATGCTCTATCCGTCCGCCGCTTGACGCCCGCGCCTTACCGATATACAGTTCTGGTAAGGTGAATTGAAAGGAAATCGCCACCATGTTCGTCAAGATTACCGCGAAGCGACAGGTCACATTTCCCGCCCGAGTCTTGGAGGCACTGGGCGTAAAGCCTGGCGATCGGATCGAACTCGAGGAGGGACCTGACGGTTTTGTGTTGCGCGCCCGACACGTCGACCGGACGCGTCTCGCGCCGCTGCGCGGCAAGCTACGCCGTGGCATAGGCACCTTCGATCTCGAAGCCTTCCGCAACAAGCCCCATGACCGCACGCTTCGGGATTGATACCTCGATCCTCGTCCGGCTGGCGACTGGCGATCCCGAGGACGGCTTCGAACACTGCGTGCGCAAGCTGACCGCGCTCATCGAGCGCGACGATGCCGAGGTGTTTGCATCGAATCAGGTTGTTGGCGAGGCCTATATCGCCCTGCAGCATCACTATGGCGTGTCCAAATCCGACGCACGCGCCGCACTTGCCAGTGTGCTTAAGAGCGGTCTCGTGGCGCCGCTGAACGGGGCGGCGGTGTTCGCCGCCCTGGAGGCCGCCGCGGGCTGCGGCCTGCTCGATCGCCTGATTGCCGACGATTATCGCCGCGCGGAACTCACCACGCTCACGCTTGACCGCAAGATGGGCGCCCTCCCGCAAGTACGCCGTCTGTAGTCCAGCTGCGGGTAGCGGTTCGGTCGCACTCAGTCTGGCCCTTCCGGGAATAGTCCCGGCATCCAGCGCGATGCCAACTTGGCGGGGAAGGCGAGGCGCAGCGGCGCGCGCGTGCTTTCTGACGTGAGGATGCCCTGTTCCAGCAGGGCGGAAACGACGCGGCGGGCTTGACGCTCGCCCGTGGCGACGACATTGCTTGCGTCGGCGCGCGGGAGCTCGCCACGATAGAGGACGGCCTCCAGAATACTGCCTGATTGTGGCGGCAGATGATCGAGCCTGGTCTCCTCTTCGGCCCAAAGCAGAATGCGCGTGCGCAGCCGATCTGGCTGCATCAACTGCTCCATGAAGGTAACTTGATCGATGCACGTAGTGAGGAAGAACCGCGTAAAGTCGGCGAGACTTTCTTCGCTCAGATTGCCTCTTCCATCGAGATCGTTGCGCCGAGTTTCGTCGCAGGCGGCGAGGTGTCCCTTGTAAGCTTGCACGTTGCGGGCGAGGCCGCGAGCGATCGACCACACGGCCCCTGTATCGAGCGCCTCAAGCTGGGTTGCATGCGACATCAGCCGAGCAACGCGGCCGTTGCCGTCAAGAAATGGGTGAATCCAAACGAGGCGTTGATGCGCTGCTGCCGCCGCGAGTATGGTTTCGGCCTTGCCGAGGTGACCGTAGATTTCCTCGAAGCGTTGGAGGAAGCGAGGTACTGCGAGCGGACTGATCGCGACGTGATTGCCGACTACGACATCGCGGCCACGTAGCTCGCCAGGGATCAGCCGTATCCGCTCTTTCGTCGCCGGGTCTTCGATCCACTGCAAATCATTCGGCAGGAGTTCGCAAAAGCGTCGATGGATTTCGCGGATCGATTCGGCAGTGACGGCGCGGCCCTTAAGCCCACCGCTATCGATCCATTGCTGAACTCTGATGTGCGCCTTCGCTTCGAGCTGGAGGTCGCGTTTTTTAGCGTCCTTGCTGTAGTCCTCCTTGAGGGCGCGCTCGATGTCAATGGGGTGCGTCTCGTGCCCTTCGATCAGATTGCTGTAATAGCAGTTCATCGACCGCACGAGGTCCGCGAGCGAGGCAAGCAGGCTTCCGGGAAGGCTGCGACGGAATCCAGCGCTCTTCTGCGCCAGTTCCACGGATAGATCGGTCAGTGCAGGGCGATGACGCGAACCCTCGCCGATCAGCAGGGGCTCCATCTTGGAGACGGACTCGCCACGGTCTTTCGCCGGTTTAATGGCCGCTTTAATGTCCGCTTTTTTAATAGCCATTGATGATTATATATCAAGTAGTTAAACGCTATCAATAGCTATTTATGGCCGCTGTTATGGCCGATTTTATGTCCGCTTCTGTGTCCGCTTCCAAATGAGGGTATCGAGGCTGATGCCGATCGCGCAGGGAATGCTACGGTGCCCGCTCCGAAAATGCGGCGCCCATTTACACGAACTGCATCACCAAGGGCTCGACAATGTGCTGATCATCCCGCGCGGCCTCCGCGGATGGAGAGGGACGGCTCGTTCGCCGTCCTCGACTTGGTGGATTGCTCAATTATATGAATGAGCTGCCGCATGGCAGTCGGCGGAGTTTCCGGACATTACGCCCACAAGCTGGCGCGCGGCTGCTACCACTTGCTCAAGGAGCAAAAGCCCTTGGACATCAAGCGTCGTTTCGCCTAAGCAAGGACCCATCGCTTATTGTGACGGACCTAGATTGACTGAGCCGTAATTGTGACTGGACTACGCAGGGTTCGAAATTGGCAAGCGTTGCAAGCTATTGATTTAGTACGTCCCGAAATTGCCAAAACCCGCCTCATAACTTGAAGGTCGCAGGTTAAAATCCTGCCCCCGCAACCAAACAATCAATGGGTTACGCACAATCTGCCGTAACCCTTTTCCTTTGTTAGGCCTGATGTAAGCGCGTTGGAAGCACTTTCGAGGCATCCGTCAAGGCATCCGCCAGCCTTGGCTTGTGCCGCGGCCGTTCGAGCGGCGTAGCATCCGCGGATGGGCGGCTCCACTGAGGCGCCAGCTCCCACTGGGTGACGATGTCGACGGCGTTGATATGATAGACACCCTTGGCGCCATCCAGATCGTCTTGGCGCACGGTATCAAGGCGGATGTAGCGGGGGGAGTCCTTGCGGCGCAGGTGCCTTGCGAATTCCAATCGTGATCGGCGATGCTCGAGGGCGTAGCAGTCGCGACAGGCACCGAGGGGCGATTCTGACGTATCCCGCAGATCGTACCGGCGGCATTCGGCGATGACGGCCGGGTCGCGATGGATGTGACGGATCCTGGCGCGGCATTCACATTCATTGAGAGCCATGTGAGGCCGGGTTTCACTGCTCAAGCTTGAGTCGCCGCGTTCTCTTCCCATGTGATACAATGGCACGCAAGTAAACGAACGACGATATCCGTTTCCGTTATTAGACGCGCGTGTCGGAGGTCTCCGGCTTGCGGTGCAATGCGTCCGCGACTGGGGATGGATTTGAATGTGTCTTGCTGGAACTAATTGTGGCCAAACTGGCCATAAGCTCGCTGAGTTGCGGGTTCTTAGCCGGGCCGCGCGCTCATAACCCGAAGGTCGCAGGTTCACCCTGCCCCGCAACCAACGAATTCAACGGCTTACCTCCCGGTAGGCCGTTTTCGTTTACCGCTTGGGTAGCTTCCGTCAGCACCCGAGCGGGGTCCTCGACCGCATGTGTCGCGGTTTTGGGCTCAATCAATGGACCCGTGAAAGGAGCGTATCGAATGGAGGCATCAAACCCCACAAAGCGGTGCCCGGGCAGCCTGAAACAAATCCCGGCCGGAGCGGCCACGGTCGTCTGCGAACACTGCCGCAGAGTACTCAGTGCGGCCAAGGATCCCTCATCGACCAAGCACATGCGCGTACCCGCCCACAAGCCGGAACTTGCGAAAAGCAAGCCAACGGGCGGAACGCCGGGCAGACCCAATCCCATCAAACGGAAACTGCAGTCGATGAGTTGCATGCATTGCCGCGGGTTCGGATATGTAACGTTCGACCCGCATCTGCCGCGAGCCAAGCCGTGCGCGTACTGCCATGGCGAGGGAAAGTTGACCCTCATGATGGCCGACTTCAGCTCGGCGGCGTAATCGGATCGGAGAAAAGAGGCCGCGCAATCCGTACGTCTATGGTTCGATTTTGCGGTCTGTTGCATAGTCCGCAGGGAGGCGGGGGCGGGCTACGCCGTTGCCATCAATTCGTATCCTTCCTCCACAGTAGACGATCGATCGACAGTTTTCCCGCTCCGCGACAAAGAAGGACTAGCAGCATTGCCGCCCACTGGATGTGCACCGGCCACGCTTGCGGATAGACGAAGACTTCGATCACGAGGGTCATGCCGAGGAGTACCGCGGCAGCGGGCCGCGTAAATAGTCCAAGTACCAGCAGCACCGGTGTCGTCAACTCGATCGTTGCCGCGAGATAGGCCGCAATTTCCGGCGGTAGCAGCGGCACGTGGTATTCGTCGGTAAACAGCGCGATGGCCGTGTCCCAATTGGCGAGCTTGGTGGTGCCCGAGTTCCAGAATACGGTCGCCACCGCCAACCGCAACGGCATGGCGAGCACCGAATAGGGAACAGCGTCCAGCCATCGACGCATGCGTCTGACAATCATCATCACGGTTGAGCGTGAGGACGATGAAACGGCGAGATTGGTCACAACAAGGTCTCCTGCTCCTGAACGGCGGGCGCGGTGTCGGTCAAGCTGAACTCGATGAACCGTCCGGCGGTCAGGTGGTCCGCAAGCAGGGCCGGCGCGTCGACGCCAACCGCGGCGTCAAGCGCGCTACCCAACGATTGGCCGGCGCACAGATCAACGGCAAAGCGCCACGCGCCCTCATCGAGGCGTATGACCTCGACGCCGCTTGAAAGGCGTTGCACCATCAAACACACGGGCCCGGCGGCCAGATCGATCGCGGCAAGTGCGCTATTGTCCTGTCCCAATACAGCTCGCCAGATGGCGTCGACCGGATGGTCCGTCCGCACGAAGCCGACCGACGGGTGGGCGACGAATCGAACGCGGTCCTCGTCCGCTGGCGAGATCTTGGCGAGACGGGCGACGTCCAGCGACTCGACATCCGGCGCGTGAAGGGCACGGTTGACGGCCCATTCGAGGCGGGCGACGTCGGCCATGTAGACCACCGAAGTCGTAGCCGGGAACCGCTCCAGGAACTCGGGGAATTCGCCCCCGTATTCGTTGAGGTAGGCGCCACGCGGGGGACGTTCGTGCACGAAGACCTGTGCGCAACCATCGAAGAACTCCGCGCCGACCAGCCCGTGAATCGCAGGGTAGGAAAGGCGCAGCGCAGTGGTCAGCGTGGCGACGAATGTGTTGTGGTAGACGCCCAGCCGCTGCTGGGGTGTGAGGCCATCACCGAGAACATACCCTGCCGCATCGCCATCCTCGCGCTGCAGGAGGCTGCGCCGTACGGCATGCTGGACATCACGCAGCGACGGCATGGACAGTCTCCTCGCTGGCGCGGTGCAGCATCGAAGCGGCTTGCGCAGCCTCCATCAAAAGCACTTCCAGCGGCGGCAGATTGGTATCCCATTCAACCAACGTCGGCACCGGACCGAAGCGCACCAGTGCCTGTCCATAAAGCGTCCAGACTTCCGGCGCGACGCGCGAGCCGTGGTCGTCAATGCGGAGCGTCTGCCCGCCTTCGAGCGGCCGGACCGCATGGCCGGCGAGGTGAATCTCGCCAATGGCTCGTATCGGCAGCGCGGCAAGATAAGCCGAAGCATCCCAGCCGTGGTTGCAGGCGCTAACGTAGATGTTGTTGACATCGCAGAGGATGCCGCAGCCGGTTCGATCGGCGACCGCGGCAAGAAACTCCCATTCCGGAATGGTCGAATGGCTGAAACGCAGGTACGACGACGGGTTCTCGAGCAGAATCCGGCGCTGCAAGAAGGATTGCGTCTGGTCGATGTTGCGACAGACGACGTCGAGTGCTTCTTCGGTCAACGGCAGCGGCAAGAGATCGGCAAGGTACGCCTCCCCCGCGATGCTCCACGACAGGTGCTCGGACACGAGCCCGGGATCGACCCGGTTGATGACCCGGCGAATCCGCTCGAGATGCGACGTATCGAGTCCTTCCGCGCTACCCAGCGACAGGCCGACACCATGCAACGAAATCGGATAATTGCAGTGGATGGCGTCGAGATAGCGCAGCGGAGTGCCACCGCCCATGTAGTTCTCGGTATGTACCTCCAGCCACGCGACCTCGGGGCGCTCGTCGACGACTGCTTGATGATGTTGGAAACGTAACCCGATCCCCGCGGCGACGGGGATCGGGTCGCGTTCCGAACCTA
>JANXZT010000211.1 GCA_025355395.1 Betaproteobacteria bacterium | reverse complement strand
CGATATCCAGCACACTTCGGACCGCGAGATAGGCCAGATTTATGTACCCTTCATCAACTGGACGCTTTTCATCGCGGTGACGTTGCTGGTGCTGGGATTCCGTACTTCCAACAATCTTGCCGGCGCTTATGGAATCGCGGTAACCCTTGCCATGCTCATCGACTCGCTGCTGATCTATTTCGTCATGCGCCGGATCGGGGGATGGTCGCGTGTGATCGCCCTCGCCATCTCGGCGCCGCTTTTTTGCATTGATTTCGCCTTCCTGACATCCAACTCGCTCAAGATCCCGGAGGGTGGGTGGTTCCCCTTGCTGATCGGCGGCATCGTCTTCACGCTCCTCACCACCTGGAAGCGCGGGCGCGCCTTGCTCATGGATCGGCTGGCGGAAGATTCCATGCCGCTCGATCTGTTCATCGACAGCGTCGGCGACAACCCGCCCACGCGCGTGCCCGGGACCGGCGTGTTTCTGACCTCCACGCCCAATCGCGTGCCGCACGCACTGTTGCACAACCTGAAGCACAACAAGGTGATCCATCAGCGGGTCGTGTTCCTGACGGTGATGACCCGGGATATACCGCGGGTGCCGGAACCCGAGCGCCTCGAGGTCAAGGATCTCGGCTGCGGCTTCTGGCGCCTCGAGGCGGCTTACGGGTTCGTCGAGAATCCCGACGTGCCGGCGCTGCTCGAAGCTTGCGAGGGGCAGGGCCTGACCTTCGACATGATGGATACGTCGTTCTTCGTCTCCCGCGAAACGCTGATTGCGACGGTGTCGCCCGGGATGGCGCTGTGGCGCGAGCGCCTCTTCGTCTCGCTGTCAAAGAATGCGGTCAAGGCCACTGATTTTTTCAACGTGCCGACCAACCGCGTGGTCGAACTGGGAACGCAAGTCGAGTTGTAGACGGAGCTGTAGACGCGAAGGCGCCAAGCAGGACGCCGGCAATTTCGCCGGCGTCCTGGAGTCGAAGTGCAGTGGAGTTTACAAGCCGTCCATCTGCGAGCGCATCGACTTGATCGCCTTGCTTTCGATCTGGCGAATTCGCTCGGCGGACACGCCGTACTCGTTCGCCAGGTCCTGCAGTGTTGCCTGGTCCTCTTCGCGCAGCCAGCGTGATTCGATGATGCGACGGCTGCGATCATCGAGCTTGGCCAGCGCCGTCTGCAGGCCGGTGGTGCGATTGCGTGCGGTTTGGCGGCGCTCGAGTATCTGCGCGGGCTCATCCTCGTCGTTGGTGAGGTAGGCAAGCGGCGCGACTGAAGTTTCGCCGTCGTCGCCCACCTGCGGATCGGTCGCCACGTCCTTGCCGGTGAGACGCGTTTCCATCTCGAAGACCTCTTCCGTCTTCACGCCCAGATCGCGGGCGATGGCCTGGGCTTCCGAGGGTGTAAGCGCCGCGCTGCTCTTTTTCATCGAACGCAGGTTGAAGAACAGCTTGCGTTGCGCTTTCGTGGTCGCGATCTTGACCATGCGCCAATTGCGCAGGATGTACTCGTGGATCTCGGCGCGTATCCAGTGCAGGGCGAACGACACCAGGCGCACCCCGCGCTCCGGATCGAAACGGCGAACGGCCTTCATCAGCCCGACGTTGCCCTCCTGGATCAGGTCGGCCTGGGCCAAGCCATAACCCAGGTAATTCCGGCTGACCGCCACGACCAGGCGCAGATGCGACATTACGAGTCCGCGCGCCGCCTCCAAATCGTTGTCACGCTGCAAGCGCCGGCCGAGTTCGACTTCCTGCTCCGCGGTGAGCAGCGGAAACCGGTTGACGGCCTGGATATAGCGATCCAGGCTCCCCAGTGATGCAGGGGTCGGAAAAGAGAGGGCGGTGACAGACATCTCGAAGTCTCCTTCTTCCGCGACTTGGGCGTAGGGAAGGAATATCCCTCCCGATGGGCCAAGCGCATTTTAGCACTCAGTGTTTAAGAGTGCTAACGCCGGGGCAAGTTCCCGAGCAAATTGGTCGGGTACAGTTTTGATTCTGAAACGAAAGCCAGGTTCGTGGCTTAACGGCACTCGGCAGGGCAACTCTGCGCGGCTCCGCGAATGTCTGCCTCAAGGTTGCTTGGTGATCCACGGAAGTGAGCACTCGCAATCTACCATGGGCGCGCCCAATCCGGCGGGTTTCTAAATGCGGCCGCCGCGTCGGGGTGTTGGCCTCGACGGGGGGGTGTCGCCGGTCAATCGAGGAGCGCGTCGACAAACTCGGTGGCGACAAAGGGCCGTAAATCATCGATCCCTTCGCCCACGCCGATAAAACGCAGCGGGATCGGCCGTTCCTTGGCAATCGCACACACGGTGCCGCCCTTGGCGCTCCCGTCGAGCTTGGTCAGGATGAGTCCGGTCAGCCCGAGCGCCTCGTCGAAGGCTTTGACCTGCGCGAGTGCGTTCTGGCCGATATTCGCATCGAGCACCAGGAGCGTCTCATGCGGCGCCCCCGGGTCGGCCTTGGCGAGGACACGGCGCACTTTGCGAATCTCGTCCATCAGACGAAGCTGGGTCGGCAAACGCCCAGCGGTATCGGCGAGCACGACGTCGATGTGGCGGCTGCGCGCCGCCGCCACGGCGTCGAACATTATGGCTGCGGGATCGCCGCCGACCTGCGAGATCACTGGCACGTTGTTGCGCTCGCCCCACACGACCAGCTGCTCCCGGGCAGCCGCGCGGAAGGTGTCGCCCGCAGCCAGCAGGATGGTGAGTCCCTGGCTCTGAAAATAGCGTGCGAGCTTTCCGATGGAGGTCGTCTTGCCAGCGCCGTTGACCCCCGCAATCATGATGACAAACGGCCGTGCCGGTGAAATGACCAGCGGACGTTCGAGCGGCGCGATGAGCTCGAGGATCGCCGCCTTGAGAAGCGTCTTGGGGTCCGTTGTGCCGCCAGAGCGCTTGAAGCGCACGCGCAGGTCATCCAGCAGATGCCGCGTGGCCGCGACCCCGACGTCCGCTATCAACAGTGCCGTTTCGAGCTCCTCGAGCGTTTCGTCATCCAGGGTCTTCCGGCTGAAGACGCCGGTGAGTGCGCCCGTCAGGCGTTCGCGGGAACGGCCAAGCCCCGCCTTCAGCCGTTCGCGCCAGGAGTTCTTCTCGAGCGGGTTTGCGGCGTCGGGCAGGAGCTCCGGCGGGGGCATTTCCGGAAATGACCGCATCGGCTCGAGCGGGGGTGGCGCGATGATCGG
>JANXZT010000252.1 GCA_025355395.1 Betaproteobacteria bacterium | reverse complement strand
GTGGTGCCCGACGTGTACAGGATGTACGAAGGCTCCGAGGATTCGAGCCAGGCGCACGGCACCTCGGCATCGAAGTGCGCCGCGCGCAGCGTGGCGTAATCGACGTCGCGCTCAGGCACCATTCGCATCGCGGGATCGAGGCCGCGGTTGACAATGATGACCTTTGCCGGCGGATAGGCAGAAAGCTGCATCGCTTCGTCGACGAGATGCTTGTACGGAATTACTTTGCCGGCGCGCATGCCGGCGTCGGAAGTCACCATTGCCTTCGGGCGCGCGTCATCGATGCGCAGCGCAAGGCTCGCTGCGGCGAAGCCTCCGAATACCACCGAGTGGATGGCGCCCAATCGCGCGCACGCCAGCATCGCAAATGCCGCTTCGGCGATCATTGGCATGTAGATGAGTACGCGATCGCCCTTGCCCACCCCTTCTGCACGCAACACGGCCGCGAACCGGTTCACCTCGGCATGGAGCTCGCGATACGTGTATGCCTGCCGGCTGCCGGTCTCGGTGCTGATATAGAGGAGCGCCACCGAATCGCCGCGCGCAGCAAGGTGCCGGTCGACGGCGTTGTGGCAGAGGTTGAGGCGCCCGCCCACGAACCAGCGTGCAAACGGAGGATTGGAATAGTCGAGGACCCGCTCGAACGGCATCTGCCAGTCGATCAGCGCGGCTTCGTCGCGCCAGAACGATTCGCGGTCCTCGACGGACCTGCGGTGGAACTCGCGGTAGGTCGTCATCACGGACTCTCTTTATGCGCGGGCGTTTCCGATCAGGGATGCGAGTCCGGGGCGATGCGCACGACGGTCCGGCCGCGGTTCGTGCCCTTGATGTAGGCGTCGAAGTGCGTGGGAAGCTCGTCGAACTCGATTGTGCGCACCTGGTCGTGCACCCGATCGGGCCGCCATTCGACCGCCAGCTTGTTCCACACGGTCTGGCGGACGGACATCGTCGCATTGACGCTGTCGACGCCGAGAAGATGCACGCCGCGCAGGATGAACGGCATCACCGTGGTATTGAGGCGATGATCGGCGGCAAGGCCGACCGAAGCCACCGTGCCTGCAATGCGCGAGGTGGAAAGGAGCCACGCCAGCAGGTCGCCGCCGAGGTTATCGATGGCACCCGCCCACGTCGATTTGTCGAGCGGTTTTATCCTGGTGAGATCGATGGCGTCACGTGCCAACACGTCCTTTGCGCCGAGCGCTTTGAGGTAATCCCCTTCCCTCGGCTTGCCGGTGATGGCAACGACCTCGTAGCCGATCTTGGCGAGGATCTCCACTGCAACGGAGCCGACACCTCCCGTGGCGCCGGTGATGGCCACCGGGCCACTGGCGGGAATCAATCCGTTGCGCTCCATCACCATGATCGCCAGCGCGGCGGTGAACCCGGCGGTGCCGAGCGTCATCGCGTCGAAGGCCGTCATGCTCTCGGGCCGGCGCACCACCCAGTCGGCCGGGACGCGCACCAGCTCGGAATATCCACCGTCGTGCGCCACTCCCATGTCGTAGGCGTGGACGATGACCTTGTCGCCGCGTTTCCACCGCGCGTCCTTGGAAGACTCCACGGTGCCCGCCATGTCGACCCCGGCGTTGGTCGGGTACTTGCGCATGATGCGGCCGACGCCGTTGTACGAGAGCGCATCCTTGTAATTGATGGTCGAATATTTGGTGCGAACCACCACATCACCGGGATCGAGCTCGTCCTCCCCGAGCTCCACGAAGCGGCTGGAGACGACCTTGTTGTCCTCGAAGGTGCGGTACGCCTTGAAATGCTGCACGGGAATCTCCTGGCAAGTGTAGACGGTAGACGGGTTTATCGGGCGGATTTCAGGCAACCTCGGACTAGATGGGCGGCGCACGCGCGAGATGCGGCTCGCTCATGTAATCACGCGCCTGCATCTCCGTGAGCCTGCTCGCGGTGCGCAGGAATTCCTGGCTGTGAGTGCCAGAGAGGTAGAGCTCGCGCGGCGGCGCCGCGGCCGACACCAGAAGCTTCACCCGACGATCGTACAGGATGTCGATCAGCCACGTGAAGCGGCGGGCACTGTCGGCGGTGGCCGCGGTGAGCTGCGGGATGCCGGACAGCAGCATGACCGGAAAACGCTCAGCCAGCTCCAGATAATCTCGCTGCGAGCGCGCACTGCCGCACAGGGTGGCGAAATCAAACCATACGGCGCTCCCCGCGCGGCGACGCGCCGTGAGCAGGCGTCCATCGATCGACAATCGAGGATCCTCGTCGGGGCCGCTTCGCATCCGCTCGAAAGCGGCGGCCAGCGCTTGGTCGGCCTCCTCGCCCGGCGGAACGCGATAGGCATCCACCTGCTCCAGGGCGCGCAACCGATAGTCGACACCCGCGTCGACCTCGATCACATCGAGCCACTCCACGAGCAGCGCGATGGCCGGGACGAAGTTCTCGCGTTGCAGGCCGTCGGGATAGAGGCCCGAAGGTGGGTAGTTCGACGTCATCACGAACACGACGCCGCGCTCGAGCAGGACAGTGAGGAGCCGTCCCAGGATCATGGCGTCGGCGATGTCGGCCACATGAAACTCGTCGAAGCAGATGAGCCGCGCGCGCTTGGCAATGCGCGTAGCTACGGCCACCAGCGGATCCGCTTCGTGCGTAAGGGTATGGAGCTCCTGGTGCACGCCGCGCATGAACGCATGAAAGTGCACGCGGGTCTTGCGCCGAATGTCGACGCTCGCAAAAAAGCCATCCATGAGAAAGCTCTTGCCGCGCCCCACGCCGCCCCAGAGGTAGACCCCGCGCGGCACCTCGGGCGCGACGAACAAGCGCCTGAACCGGGACTGGCGGGCCAACCGGAAAGCGGTCAGCGCGCCGGAGAGCTGCTGCAAACGCGAAACCGCCTCAGTCTGCGCGTAATCGAGCGTGGCGCCGCGGGCGGCGAGAATAGGGTCGAGCCATTCGCTCAACGAGCCCCCACGCAACATCATCCGGCTTCTTGCGAGCGAGTCATTCACGATGAGCGCGATCCAGTAAAATGAGGCCGGCTAACACGGCAACGGAGGGCGCGGACATCGCCGCGCGCGCTCTCCGGGCCGGTCCCGCCAGATGCTTGCTGATTGCCCGGCCAACATGCCGCGCCACCGGCATCGCAAGCCAGGCGCGGTTCGACGTAACGAAGGCCTTCCCCTCACGCCGCGGCTTGAAGCCTACCAAAGCTTGGACTCTTCGGACAGGTCGAAGGCAGCGCACGCCAGCGAGGCACGCGACGAGGCGTGCGTCCAACGCGCGCGCGCACTGATCAACGGCGGACAATTCGACGAGGCGGCAGCGACCCTCGCGGCGGCGGGCAATCGATCGCCCACGCTTGCGGGCGCCTGGAACGGACTCGGCCGCGCGCTCTTTCAAAGCGGAAAGTGGGACACGGCGCTCGACGCATTCCGTCGCGCATCCACGCTCGACCCGCGCGACGCATCGACGTGGGGCAACGTCGCGGTGGCGCTCGCTGCGCTCGGCCGGCTGGACGACGCCCTGGCGGCGGCGCAATTTGCAGTCGAGCTTTCGCCCGGGGTCGCCGCGCTGCACGCCAATGTCGGTGACTTGCTGTATCGCCTGTATCGATTCGACGACGCCGCTCTCGCGCTGGAGCGCTCACTCGCATTGCAACCCCGCGTGCGAGAAGTCCTGAACAAGCTCGGATGCATCCATCGTGCGCAAGGCCAGTATGCGCAGGCCGAGGTTCGCTTTCGGGCGGCGCTCGACGTCGATCCGTCATTCGGTCCGGCGCTTGTCAATCTCGGCACGCAGCTCCTGCATCTGCATCGGGTCGCGGAAGGCCGGCGTCTGGTCGTCGCGGCGCTCGAAGATTCCCGCTTGCAGGACGAGGAGCGCTTTGAGGCGGAGCGCGCGCTGGCAATGCTCGACTGGCGCGAAGCGATGGAACCGGCAATCGCTTCGGCCCTCGTGCAGAAAAGCATCGCGCCGTTGACAGCGGCACTCGCGTCGGCGCCGGCATCGCTGGTCGGGAGCGATGCGCAATGGCTGGCGCAGTTTGCGGTGCTGATCACGCGCGACGATCAGGGCGATAAGCGAATCGCCATTGCGCGGCGGGACACCGTGCCGACGCAGCTTCACGCGCGATGGCCGGCGATCGAGGCCCACTTCGCTTTCCACGGTGCGCATTCGCCTGTGGCGGTCGCGCGCACGCTCGAATGGTTCGACCGCGGATGTCCGCCGGCCACCGGCGATGCGCTGTCATTGGCAGAAGTGGATCTGATTCATTATGCGCAAGCGGTCGATGCGGCCGATGCCATGGCGCGCCCTGCCGCCGGAGACGGCGTGGGATGGGAGGCATGGACCCGATTCTGGCATGCCGCGCTCACCTGGCATCGTCCCGAGCTCGCGCCCGGCACCTTCAAGATCGCCGACAATCACATTCCGACGGCGCCGTGGGTGCGTAAAGCGCCCCCCGACCGCGTCGCCGGAACGTTGAGACAGTGGTGGACGGGCGTGTATCCGCGGCTTCATGGTGGCCCTTGCCGCGCTGCCGGCGTGATCTACCTGATCTTCGAATTGCACGGCTTCAGCGATGGCAATGGCCGGCTGGCGCGGTTTCTCGCAAGCCGCGAACTCGCTGCGGCGGGATTGCAACCCATGGTGCTATCGCGGCCGCTGCTCCGCCGGTTGCGAACCGATCTAGCTATGGTTCGCGCCCGCGCCCCGGAGGCATTCCATCTCGGTGAGCTGATGGCGCTGTGCGCGGCCGGTGCTGCGCTGGGTGCGGAGCTTTCGCTCTCGACGGCATCGATCAAGCGTTGAGCGCGCGCCGGTCGACGGCCAATGCCGCCTCTTTGGTGGCCTCCGACAACGACGGATGCGCGTGGCAGATGCGGGCGATGTCTTCGCTCGATGCGCCGAACTCCATCGCAACGACTGCCTCGGCAATGAGCTCGGAGGCCATCGGCCCGACGATGTGAACCCCGAGTATCCGGTCGCTCGCGGCGTCCGCCAGCATCTTGACGAACCCGGTGGTGTCGCCCAGCGCACGCGCCCGGCCGTTGGCCAGGAATGGAAAGCTGCCTGACCGATAGGCGATGCCGTCGGCCTTGAGCTGTTGCTCGGTCCTGCCGACCCACGCGATTTCCGGCGAAGTGTAAATGACCCACGGAATGGTGTTGAAATCGACGTGTGGTTGCCCGCCGGCAATGCGCTCCGCGACGGCTACCCCCTCTTCCTCCGCCTTGTGCGCGAGCATCGGGCCGCGCACCACATCGCCGATGGCCCACACCTTGGGGAGGTTGGTGCGGCAATCGTCGTCGACGGCGACAAACCCTCGCTCATCGAGCTTCAATCCCACCGCTTCCGCGTTGAGCCCCAGCGTGTGCGGCAGACGGCCGATTGACACGATGAGGCGATCGAAGCGCACTGTTTGCGCCGTGGCCGAAGCATCCGAATATTCGACGTTCACACCGGTGGCATCGGTTGCAACCTTGGTGATGCGAACACCGGTATGAATGGCGAGCCCCTGCTTCTGGAAGGCTTTCAGCGCCTCTTTTGCAACCGCCGCGTCTACCGCTCCCAGAAATGCCGGCAGTGCTTCGAGCACCGTCACTTCGGCGCCGAGCCGCCGCCAGACACTGCCCAACTCGAGGCCGATTACGCCCGCGCCCACCACTCCCAAGGTCTTCGGCACGACGGAGAGCGCGAGCGCTCCGGCATTGTCAAGGACACGCTCGTTGTCGATGGCACTTCCGGGCAAGGGCCGCGGCGTGGAACCGGTCGCGACGATGACGTGCTTCGCGGTGAGTTCGCTCTTTTGGGCTCCCTCGACCCCGATCCGCCATCCGGCGACGGCGCTGCCACCGCTAAACGCGCCACGGCCATGGAAGAAGGTCACCTTGTTCTTCTTGAAGAGATAGAGGATCCCCTGGTTGTTCTGGGTGACGATCCGGTCCTTGCGGGCGAGCATGCGCGCCACGTCGAGCCCCAGGCCCGCGATGTCGATGCCGTGCTCCTTGAAGGCATGTCCCGCGTGCTCGTAATGCTCGGAAGATTGCAGCAACGCCTTCGACGGAATGCAGCCGACGTTAGTGCAGGTGCCCCCGGGCGCCGGCTTGCCGTCCGCACCGGACCAATCGTCGATGCACGCGGTCGAAAAGCCGAGCTGCGCGGCGCGAATGGCCGCAATATAGCCACCGGGACCGCCGCCGATCACGACGACGTCGAACTCAGCAGCCATGGTTGCCAAAGGTCATCTCACAGGTCGAGCAGGAGCCGCGCCGGATCCTCCAGCGCCTCCTTGATCGCCACCAGCGACAGCACCGCCTCGCGGCCATCGATGATGCGATGGTC
>JANXZT010000083.1 GCA_025355395.1 Betaproteobacteria bacterium | reverse complement strand
CACCGCCGACCCCGGCAACGCCGCTCCGGTTACCGGCGCGACCGATCCGTGCGAAGTGGCGTTTGCCGTGCAGATGACGGTGACCCGCATCCACGAAGATCCGCGCGTCACCAAGCCGTACACACAAGCGCAGTGGAGCGCCATCGATGCGCTCGGCCTCGAGGTCGATCGCGATCTTGTTGCGAACGATGTACGCCTCACCCAGGGTGGCGAGCCCACATTCGTTTCGGTCGACGACATGGAAGGTGCGGAGTGGAACTACGCCGCCAGCTCGCCAAAAAAACGGGAGCTGGCGGCCAATCTGCGCCGCCGCCTGGCGGCGTGCTTTGCGCCGGGTGCCTTCCTGCATGAAGGACAGGGCAAGTGGTATCCCGGCGAGCCGTTGCCGCGCTGGGCGCTCGGCGTCTACTGGCGTCGTGACAGCGTGCCGGTATGGCGCGACGGCGCGCTCAACGCCGACGTGCGAACACCGGGTAACGCCGATCTCGCAATGGCGCAGCGGTTCATCGAATGCGTTGCCGAAGAGCTTGGCGTACCGGCGGCGTATATCATCACGGCCTACGAAGATTTGCCGAAGCTCCTTGGCACCGAAGCAGCGCTCCCGGTCAACGTCGACCCGCTGCGCGCCGACATGACCCGGCCCGACGAACGCGCGCGCCTTGCCCGCTTGCTGCTGGAAGGACTGGCAACGCCGGCCGGATTCGTGTTGCCGTTGCGGGCAATGCCGCTCGAGGCGCGGGAAACACCGGGTCCCGCGTGGCAGACCAGCCGCTGGCCGCTGCGACGCGAGCGGCTTTATTTGGTGGTGGGCGATTCTCCGCTTGGCGCGCGCCTGCCGCTCGCGTCACTGCCGGAAGTGCTGCCCAAAGACGAGGATCCCGAGCACGCGGTCGATCCCTTTGCAGCGCGCGACATGCTTGCGGCGGCGGGCGCGCGCAATCAGCGCACCAAAACGGCGGCAGCGCGAGCGGCCATCTCCCCGGTG
This sequence comes from Betaproteobacteria bacterium, assembly GCA_025355395.1. GTDB lineage: Bacteria > Pseudomonadota > Gammaproteobacteria > Burkholderiales > Casimicrobiaceae > CAIWHR01. The sequence continues at coordinate 5,060 of JANXZT010000083.1, read as the reverse complement.
GTGGTCAAGACCGCCGTTGTGGCGCAAGCACGCGCTGGGCATCTCTACGTCTACATGCCGCCACTGCACCGGGTCGAGGATTATCTCGCCCTGCTGGAGGCGGTCGAGAATGCGGCGCGCCAACTGCAGCAGCCGGTTGCGATCGAAGGTTACCCGCCGCCTCAGGATCCGCGTATTTCGGTGCTTAACGTCACCCCGGACCCGGGCGTTATCGAGGTCAACGTCCAGCCGGCGGGGACGTGGACCGAGCTCATTCATTTGAACGATGTCCTCTATGCCGAAGCGCGCGAGGCGCGTCTTGGCACCGAGAAGTTCATGCTCGATGGCCGGCACGCAGGCACCGGCGGTGGCAATCACATAACCCTCGGGGGTGCGACACCGGCCGACAGCCCGCTCCTGCGCCGGCCCGACTTGCTGCGCAGCCTCATTGCCTATTGGCAGAATCACCCGGCGCTGTCGTATCTTTTCTCCGGTCTTTTCGTAGGTCCGACCAGCCAGTCGCCGCGCGTGGATGAGGCGCGTGATGACCATCTCTACGAACTCGAGATCGCGTTCCAGCAAATGGCGCGGGTTCACTCTTCCGGCGACGTTTCGGTTTCACCGTGGCTGGTGGATCGGCTGCTGCGGCATCTCCTGACCGACCTCACCGGCAACACCCATCGCGCCGAATTCTCGATTGACAAGCTGTATTCTCCGGACGGGCCCGCGGGACGCCTGGGCCTGCTCGAGTTTCGCGCGTTCGAGATGCCACCGCACAAGCACATGAGCGCGGTGCAGATGTTGCTGCTGCGCTCGCTGGTGGCGCGGTTCTGGAAAACGCCGTATGAAGCTGCACTGGTACGCTGGGGCACGGCGCTGCACGACCGGTGGATGTTGCCGCATTTCGTTGAAGCCGACATGCGTAGCGTGGTCGCCGATCTGAATGCCGCAGGGTACGCATTCGAGGAAGGCTGGTTCGCACCGTTCCTGGAATTTCGATTTCCGCGCTTCGGGATGGTGAGCTACGACGGCGTCGGAGTGGAGTTGCGCCAGGCGATCGAGCCCTGGCATGTGCTCGGCGAGGAGATGAGCGGCACTTCTACGGCGCGCTATGTCGATTCGTCCGTCGAACGCTTGCAGGTCAGGGTTACCGGCATGACCAGCGAGCGCCATGGCATCACCTGCAATGGCCGCGCGATGCCTCTCGTGCCCACCGGAGTGCCAGGCGAATTCGTCGCGGGCCTGCGCTTTCGCGCTTGGAACCCGCCCTCTGCGTTACATCCCACGATCGGCGTGCAGGCGCCGCTCGTCTTCGATGTGGTCGACACCTGGGCCCATCGCGCCATCGGTGGATGCACGTACCACGTGGTGCATCCGGGGGGCCGCAACTACGACACGTTTCCGGTGAATGCCAACGAAGCCGAAGCGCGGCGCGTTGCCCGGTTCTGGTCGCATGGCCATACGCCGGGTCCGATGGCCATTTTCCGCGAACCATCGAACCCATCGGCGCCTGCAACACTCGACCTGCGCTGGCAACCCGTTCGACGCTAAGAGGCGGGTCGGGGATCGACGATTGCCATCGGCTAAACTCGCTCTTTTGCCGGGATTTTCATGTCTTCGTTTCCTCCCGTTTCGCCCGGCTCCGTTCGAACCCGATTCGCGCCGAGCCCCACCGGCTTCATTCATCTCGGAAATATCCGGTCGGCGCTGTTTCCGTGGGCATTCGCGCGCGGCCAGCGCGGCATTTTCATCCTGCGCATCGAAGACACCGATACCGAGCGTTCCACCCCGGAGGCGGTGCAGGCGATTCTGGGTGCCATGGAATGGCTCGGCCTCGACTACGATGAAGGCCCGTATTACCAGATGCAGCGAATGGAGCGTTACCGCGCCGTGATTGCGCAAATGGTCGAGCGCGGCCTCGCCTATCGCTGTTACACCATGCCGGCCGAGCTCGACGCGATGCGTGCGGCACAGATGAGCCGAGGCGAGAAGCCGCGCTACGACGGACGCTGGCGCCCCGGGCCCGCGCTCGCCTTGCCGCCGCCCGCCGGCGTTGCCCCCGTCATCCGCTTCAAGAATCCATTGGCCGGAACGGTGCGATGGGACGACGGCGTGAAAGGACCCATCGCCATCGACAATGCCGAGCTCGACGATCTCGTAATCGCGCGCTCGGACGGCACCCCGACCTACAACTTTTGCGTGGTCGTGGACGATCTCGACATGCAGATCACCCATGTCATTCGTGGCGACGACCACGTGAACAATACGCCGCGCCAGATCAACATCATCCGCGCGTTGGGGGCAGAGCCGCCGGTCTACGCGCACTTGCCGACGGTGCTGACGCCGGAAGGCGAGAAGCTGTCCAAGCGCCACGGCGCGCGCAGTGTGTTGCAGTATCGCGACGACGGTTACCTGCCGGAAGCGGTGGTCAATTACCTCGCCCGGCTCGGCTGGTCGCACGGTGACGACGAGGTGTTCAGCCGTGACGAGTTCATCGCCTGGTTCAATCTGGCCGGACTCTCTTCTGCGCCCGGCCGCTTCGACGCCGACAAGCTGCGCTGGGTCAACCATGAGCACATCAAGCGGTTGCCAGACGACGAGCTCGGACGCCGCCTGTTGCCCTACCTCGAGCGAACGGGTATCGACCCGCAAAGCGGTCCATCCGCCGGGCGGGTGGCGGTGCTTTTCAGGGACCGGGTAAGCACCCTGGTCGAGATGGCGGAGGCAGCCCGCTACTTCTACGTTACACCGCATGCGCCGGCTGATGTCCTCGCCACCCACCTGACGGACGCCAGCCGGCCCGCCTTGGTGGCCCTTCATGCGCAGTTCGCCGACCTGTGCTGGACGCGGGATGCCATCGGGACCGCGATCAAGGCGAATGCGGCCCACCATGGATTGAAGCCCGGCCAGGTCATGATGCCGCTGCGGGTGCTGGTGGCGGGCTCGGCGCAGACACCGGCCATCGATGCCGTCCTTGCATTGCTCGGCCGCGTGCCTGCGCGCGAGCGCCTCGCCGCAGGGCTCGATATCGACCATTGAATGTTGCGGCCTTCGCCGAACGGGCGCCGCGCTGCATTGGCGCGCCATTGTCCCTGCGCATCGGGGAGAGACATCGGGTAAAATACCAATTTCCCGGAACTTGTCGACCATGACCAAGTTCGTCTTTGTGACCGGCGGGGTGGTTTCCTCCCTCGGCAAAGGCATCGCGGCCGCATCGCTCGCTGCCATCCTCACTACCCGCGGCGTTCGCGTCACCAATCTCAAGCTCGACCCGTACATCAACGTCGATCCTGGCACGATGAGCCCGTTCCAGCACGGCGAAGTGTTTGTCACCGAGGATGGTGCCGAGACCGATCTCGACCTCGGGCATTACGAGCGCTTTGCCGATGTGCGCATGGGCAAGCGCAACAATTTCACCACCGGGCAGATCTACGAAAGCGTCATCCGCAAGGAACGTCGCGGCGATTATCTCGGTGGCACCGTGCAGGTCATCCCGCACATCACTGACGAAATCAAGGGCTGGATTGCGTCCGGCGCGGGCGACGCCGAAGTCGCAGTGGTGGAAGTTGGCGGCACGGTCGGCGACATCGAGTCGCTCCCCTTCCTGGAAGCGATCCGGCAGCTCGGAATTACGCTGGGCCGCGAAAACGTCTGCTACATCCATCTGACGCTCGTGCCTTACATTCCCACCGCGGGCGAAATGAAGACCAAGCCCACGCAGCACTCGGTCAAGGAGCTGCGCGAGATCGGGATCCAGCCCGACGTGGTGCTCTGCCGCGCGGACCGGCCAATTCCGGATAGCGACCGGCGCAAGATCTCGCTTTTCACCAACGTCGCGCCCGAAGCAGTGATCTCCGCGCTCGACACCGATTCGATCTACAAGATACCCGCCGCGCTGCACGCCGAAGGGCTCGACGCCATCGTCTGCAAGAAGCTCGAGCTCAATCCGCCGCCGGCCGATCTTTCCCACTGGAACGATCTCGTCTATGCGCTCGAGCATCCCGAGCACACCGTGAATGTAGCGATGGTCGGCAAATATGTCGACCGCACCGAGTCGTACAAGTCGCTTTCGGAAGCGCTGACCCACGCCGGCATTCATACCCGGAGCAAGGTACAGATTAATTACATCGACTCCGAAGCGGTCGAGCGCGATGGAATCGGCTGCCTCACCGGCATGGACGCGATCCTCGTTCCCGGTGGATTTGGCAAGCGCGGCGTCGACGGCAAGATCGCGGCGATTCGCTACGCCCGCGAAAATGGCGTGCCGTATCTCGGCATCTGCCTGGGCATGCAGTTGGCGGTCATTGAATACGCGCGACACAAGGCGGGTCTCGAAGGCGCCAACAGCACGGAGTTTGATGGGCAGACGCCGCATCCGGTGGTCGCGCTCATCACCGAATGGCAAAACCACGACGGCTCGGTGGAGAAACGCAGCGCCGCCTCCGATCTCGGCGGCACGATGCGCCTGGGTGCGCAGCCCTGCGATGTGATGCCGGGGTCCCTAGCCCATCGCATCTATGGTTCGACTCGCGTCGCCGAACGGCATCGACACCGTTACGAAGTGAACAACCATTATTTGCCGCGAATCGAAGCCGCCGGCCTGGTGGTAAGTGCGCGGGCGAAGAGTGCGCTGGCGGGAGATCTGTGTGAGATGATCGAGCTCAAGGATCATCCTTGGTTCTTCGGCTGCCAGTTTCACCCGGAATTCACCTCGAACCCGCGCCGTGGTCATCCGCTTTTCATCGGATTCGTCCGCGCGGCCCTCGAACGGCACCAGCGTGGGCAGGTTGGCGCAGCGGTAGCGGCAATGCCCGAGCTAGTGGCCTCGATTTAGTGGGGATTACCCAATGAGTGGCAGCCGCGCAAACCCCGCGTCATTCCCGCGAATGCGGGAATTCGATGTTTACGACAAAAACGCCGTCATTCCGCGAGCGCGGGAATCCAATATCACCACAGGAACGACGTCATTCCCGCCAACGAGGAAATTCGATGTTTACGACAAAAACGTCGTCATTCCCGCCAACGGGGGAATCCAATATTTACGACAAAAACGTCGTCATTCCCGCGAACGAGCGACTTCA
>JANXZT010000080.1 GCA_025355395.1 Betaproteobacteria bacterium | reverse complement strand
CTCTAATGGCCGAAGGGTAAAGGTGCCAGGCAGCGAAAACGCAAGCGGCATAGAACAGCGTGTCAGCTGCACTGTCAAGCCGCCGCAAGTTCGCCGTGGCAACGCCAAGCCGACGTGCCAGCACACCGTCGAAGATATCTGACAGAAAGGCTACGACCAAACAGGCGGCAAACGCCTCGGGCCGCGGCGCATACAAGCTGAGGAGAAGTACGATTGGCGCGAGCAGGCCCCGCAATGCTGTGAGCAGAACTGGAATTCTTTTAGTCATCGCGCGCGTGCGTTGTGGGTTTCGGGGATCTAACGAAAAATAGAGGACCTAATTGACGCATTAGATCCCGTCGTCGGCCTCTTTCGGCGACTCCGGTGCGCCTAGAAACGTTGCAAAATCATTTGCGGTGCGTGAATTAGAGGGACCTAATGGCTGGTTGATTTCAATCTAGTTACGGAACCGTGCGAAGTCAACTGAACCGCTGGACCCGATTGCCGTTGAGCTACTCGTCAAGCCGGGAGGCCTGACTTGCGAATGCAGCAACCGCGCAACCGCCTACGCGGCGCTCGATTGTCCCCAGATGTCGGGCGGGCGGCCGACGATGCGATTCTCCTCTTCCTGCATCCGCCACCATGCGCTCAAATCCTGCGCCTCGAGCGGATGCGAAACGAGGAAGCCTTGCGCCTCGTCGCAGCCGTGATTCTTGAGGAATGCAAACTGCGCGGCGGTCTCCACGCCCTCTGCGATCACCCGAAGCCCCAATGAATGCGATAGCGCGATGATGGCTTGAGTAATCGCTTCGTCGGTCTGATTCTGCTCGAGTCCGTGCACGAAGCGCTGGTCGATCTTGACGCCCTCGATCGGCAGGCGCGCGAGGTAGGAGAGACTCGAGTATCCCGTGCCGAAATCGTCGATGGTGATCGACACGCCGCGCTGCTTGAGCTTCATCAGGGTATCCACTGCCTTCTCCGGATGCGTGATGATCACGCTTTCGGTGATTTCCAAATCGAGGTATTTCGCCGGCAGGCCGCTCGAGCTGAGCGCGTCTTCGACGATGGAAAGCCAGCTGTCGTGCTGCAGTTGCTGCACCGACAGGTTGACCGAAAGCCGCAACGGCATGCCGTGCCGGTGCCATTGCATCACCTGCCGGCAGGAATCGCGCAGTACCCGCGCACCCAACGCCTGGATCATGCCCGATTCCTCGGCCACGGGGATGAATTCCGACGGGGCGATGATGCCGCGCTGTGGATCCCGCCAGCGCAACAGCGCCTCGACGCCGCGCACGTCGCCGGTGTGCATGTCGACTTGCGGCTGATAGACCATGAAGAACTCGTCATCCATGAGCCCGCGGCGCATGTCGGTTTCGAGCTGCAGCCGCAACTGCACGCGCGCGTTCATGTCGGCGGTATAAAAGCGATAGGCGTTGCGGCCGGCGTCCTTGGCTGCGTACATCGCAGTGTCCGCCTGCTTGATAAGCGTGCCCGGGTCCGACGCATCGAGTGGATACATCGACACGCCGATCGAGCAGGTGAGCGTCGGCATCTGGTCGGAAAGGCGGAAGGGCGCGAGGAAGGATTCGCGCACCCGGGCGAGCACGGTCATCGTCTCGAACGTCGCGTGCGCCTGATCGAGCCCCGGCAGGATCAGCACGAACTCGTCGCCGCCCAGGCGCGCCACGGTGTCCGCCTCTCGCACGGCGCTCGTCAGGCGCTGCGCAACCGACTGCAGCAACTGGTCCCCCGAATCGTGGCCGAGCGTGTCGTTGATTCGCTTGAAGTGATCGAAGTCGATGAAAAGGCACGCGACATGGGTTCCGTCGCGCTGGCTTTGGGCGATGATCTGCTTCAGCCGCTGGTTCAGCAGCGACCGGTTGGGAAGACCCGTGAGGATGTCGTGCTGCGCCAGCTTGTAGGCATGTGCAGTCGCGATCTCGAGCTCCTTGGTGCGCTGCGTGACCTTGTCTTCCAGCGTGCGCTGATAGTTGACAACCTCTCCCTGCGATTCGGCGAGGCGCTGCGTCATCTGATTGAAGGCGTGCGTCAGAAGCCCAAGCTCATCGGCCGACCCGGCCGGCACGTAAACGTCGAGCTTGCCCGCCCCGACGGCGCGGGCAGCGCGCATCAGGCGGCGCATCGGCGCCACCAGCCGGCGCGTCAACAGGAGCGTGGTGCCGATCGACAGCAACACCAGCACCGCCACCACCGTCAATGCACCGATCACGTGCTTGCGGAATTGCTCCTGCTGGCGGGCGAACGTCATGCCGAGGCGGACATAACCCAGCACTGATGCGCCGCTCGCAGCGCCGGTCGTCGTCGCTGGCGCGTCGGTGCCCATGGGTCCACCTGCGCGCGGGGCGGTGGCCTTGCCCGGAATCACCGGGCTCACGAGCTCGACAAAACGGCGGCCGTTCACCGCTTGGTGGACGGTTTGCGGCGATGGCGCACCGGCAAGGAGGCCAAGATCGAGCGGCGGCAACCGCGGGCCCTGCACGGCATTACCGTAGCGGCGTTCGGCCAGTGTCTGGCCGCGCGCATCGAGCACCGCCACATAGGCGACGTCGCCTTCGCGATCAAGACTGTCGAGGATGCCGTTGAGATAGGCCGGGTCCGCGGTAAAAAGCCCGTAGCCGGAGAGCTCGCCCAACATCGCGATGATTGTGAGGCCTTCCGCGCGCAGCTCCTGGTCGCCGTCGCGCCACTGTTGCCAGAGGTAGAAGCCAGTGGTCGCGACCGCGGTGAGGAAGATCAGGCCGACCGTGAGCACATTGAGCTTGGTGAGCAAGCCCATGCGTACCGGGGGCAGGTTGGCGGGGGTGAACGTCTCGCCGGCGAGCGGCGACAAATGACGCCGAAATCGGCGTATGGCCTTGTTCACGTGCGCATTCCCGTCATCGCGTTGCAGATCGGATGCGCACGCCAGGTGTCGCGCCAGTGGGGCGTTTCGATTTCATTGCGCAGTCTCCGGTCGGGGAGTCCCGGAGAAGCGGCGACACGTGCGCGTCGAATGTATTCATCCGGCCGCATGCGTGCGTTGGTGCGAAGAATATCGTGATGAACCATGGCCCGCCGTAGTTTACTTCGGCGGGCGCTCGCACGGCCACAACAAACGGGACCGTCGGACTGGCGGTCGGACGTGCGGCGCGGCCAACGCACGTCGCACTGCACGCATTGCACCACCGACGCAGGAGCTGTAGTCTTCCGCTGCGAAGGCAATTCCCGTGTCGCGCGTTCTGCGCAAGAGTGCCCGGGTTGAAAATGCCGGCCCGCGACCGCGCGACTTGTCCAGCGCAACGCTTGTGCAGCGCGGCCTGTTGATTACGCCTTACACCCGCCTCTCCCATCACTCCGCGAGAACGGGAATCTTGCCGATCCGCTGTTGCCACTCCCGCGGACCGGTCTTGTGCACCGCGGCCCCGCGCGCATCCACGGCGACCGTTACGGGCATGTCCTTCACCTCGAACTCGTAGATTGCTTCCATGCCGAGGTCGGCAAAGCCCACGACGCGTGAACGCTTGATGGCCTTGGAAACGAGATACGCGGCGCCCCCGACCGCCATGAGATACGCCGCCTGATGCTTCCTGATCGATTCGATGGCCACCGGGCCGCGTTCC
>JANXZT010000079.1 GCA_025355395.1 Betaproteobacteria bacterium | reverse complement strand
ACGTGCCGATCCGAAGCGAGAAGTAGACGACGACGGCGGAGACCGTGCCCGGAAAGATGTGGCGCAGGATGATCGTCCAATCCGATGCGCCGATGCTTCGCGCCGCCTCGATGAACGTCAGGTGTTTGAGCGCGAGGGTGTTGCCGCGCACGAGCCGCGCAAAGGTCGGGATGCTGAACACCGCGACGGCGACGATAACGTTCGCCATCCCCCCGCCCAGGATCGCGACGATACCGATCGCAAGCAGAATCCCCGGGAATGCGAACAGCACGTCGCACAAACGCATGATCACGCGCTCCCACCAACCCTCGTAGTAGCCGGCGATGAGTCCGAGCAGCGTGCCGACGAGCGCGCCGGCGGTGACCGAGACGAACCCTGCCGCCAGCGAAATCCGTGCGCCCATCAGGATGCGGGAGAGGATGTCACGTCCGAGCGCGTCGATGCCGAACCAGTGCTGCCACGACGGCGGCTGGTTGAGCTTGTCATAGTCGAAGAAATTTTCGGCGTCGTACGGAGCGATCCACGGTGCGGCAATCGCGATCAGGACCAGCAGCACCACAAATCCCCCCGCAACGAGCGCGACCTGCTGCTTTTTGAATTTTCGCCAGAACTCGCTCCACGGCGTTCGCATTCCCTCGCCGGTTGCGCCGGCAGGGGCGATGTCTGTAACGATGGTCTCGGGCGCGGTGTCCATCTAACGATACCGAATGGTCGGATTGATGATGCCGTACAGGATGTCGACGATCAGGTTGATAAGGATGAACTCGAGCGAGAACAGGAGAACGAGTGCCTGGATGACGGGGTAGTCGCGCATGTCGACGGCGTCGACGAGCAGACGGCCGAGCCCCGGCCAGTTGAACACCTTCTCGACGACGATCGATCCCCCTAGCAAAAAGCCGAACTGCAGGCCCATCATCGTCACGACGGGAATCAGCGCGTTGCGCATCCCGTGCTTGATGACGACGCGGCGTTCGTCGAGACCCTTGGCGCGCGCAGTGCGGATGTAGTCTTCGCCGAGAATATCGACGAACGACGAGCGCGTGAAGCGCGCCATGATGGCGGCGACCGCGGCGCCCAGTGTCAGCGACGGCAGGATGTAGTGGCGCCACGTGTCGTCGCCGACGGTCGGCAGCCAGCCGAGCTCCACGGAAAAGATCTGCATCAGGACCATTCCCAGCGCGAACGCGGGAAACGAAATGCCGGAGACGGCGAGGGTCATCCCGACGCGGTCGGGCCAGCGATTGCGCCACACGGCAGACAGGATGCCGATCGTCATGCCGATCGCTACGGACCAGGCCATGCTCCACAGGGTGAGCCAGAACGTGGGCATGAAGCGGTCGCCGATTTCGGTGGCCACCGGGCGCTTGGTGCGCAGCGACGTGCCGAAATCCCAGTGCACGACGCCGTTCAGGAAACGTGCAAACTGTCGCGGCAGCGGCTGGTCGAGCCCGAGATCGCTGCGGACGAGAGCGACGGTTTCGGGTGTTGCCTCAGGGCCGGCCGCGAGCCGGGCAGGGTCCCCGGGCAGCAAGTGGACAAACAGGAAGACGAGCAGCCCGACGAGCAGCAATGTCGGCACCAGGCCGACGAGGCGCTTAGCGATGTACTGCAGCATCGTTAGCTCAACGCCGGCTTATGGCCGAAACTCGGGGCAATCGGCAATACGCAATCGGCAACAGCCAATAGGCAAGCGGCGCGACAAAACTCCGTCGTTCCCGCGAACGCGTCGCCGCGATGCGGCAACCCCAGTGACATGAAAAGTCGCCGGATCCCCGCCTACGCGAGGATGACGCATCGGTTTCCAATCGCTGCGACGCGTCGCGTCTTGCTCTTGGACCTATGCGTCATTTCAAATCAATGTCGGTAAAGATGAATGACGCGTCCGGGATTACATACACCCCGGTCAGCTTCTTGTTGTGCGCCGACAGGAGCTTCTCGGTGACAAGCGGCGCCCACGGCGCGTCCTTCCAGATCGTTTCCTGCGCATCCTTGTAGAACTTTGCCTTTTCGGTCGATACCGTCGTGAGTTGCGCGCCTTTGATATCGGCATCGACCTTGTCGTTCTTGTAGTACGCGGTGTTGAAGAGCTTGGGCGGCCACGATTCGCCGTAGAGCAGCGGACGCAGCGCCCAGTCCGCTTCGCCGGTCGACGTCGACCAGCCGACGTAATAGAGACGCACCGGGGCGGTCGCCGGATCCTGCCAGCTCTCGACCTTTTCGACGCGCTGGCCCGCTTCGAGCAGCGTGATCTTGGTCTTGATGCCGATCTGCTGCAGTTGCTGCTGCAGGAATTGGGTCACCTTCTGCGCGGTGCTGTAGTTGTACGCCGACCAGAGCTCAGTCTCGAAGCCGTTTGGGTAACCGGCTTCGGCAAGCAGCGTTTTCGCTTTGGCCACGTCGTAGGGCCACGGTCCGATCTTCACCGCGTACTCGACCCCTTGTGGGGCAACGCCTTCGGCAGGCGTCGCGTAGCCATTGAACGCGACCTTGGCGAGCGCTTCCTTGTTGATTGCGTAGGCGATGGCCTGGCGCACCTTCGGGTTGTCGAACGGCTTTTGCTGCGTGTTCATGGACAGGTAGCGCAGCACGATCGACGGCGCCGCGACGAGCTCGAGGTCGGGCTTGGCCTTCAGCACGTCGGCGAGCTCATAGGGCACCGGGAACGTGAAGTGCGCTTCACCGGTCTGCATCAGTGCTGCGCGCGAGTTGTTGTCCACGACCGGCTTCCACGTGATCGTGTCGACCTTTGGATAGCCTTTCTTCCAATACCCGTCGAACTTCGCCACCTTGAGGTAATCCGTGGCCTTCCATTCGACGAACTTGAACGGCCCGGTCCCCACGGGGTGGAACGCGATGTCCTTGTTGCCCCATTGCTTGAGCGCCGCCGGGCTGATCATCACCGTCGAGGGGTGCGCGAGTTGCGCAATGAACGGTGAAAAAGGCGTCTTCAGCGTGATGCGGGCCGTATAGTCATCGACGACCTCGACGTTGGCGATGTTGTTGTTGTAGAGGCCGTAGCGCTTGAGCTTGTTGTCCGGATTGGTGACGCGATCGAGGTTCGCCTTGACCGCGTCGGCCTTGAAGTCGGTGCCGTCGTGGAACTTGACGCCCTTGCGCAGCTTGAGCGTGTAGACGAGTCCGTCCGTGCTGGCATCGTAGCTTTCGGCCAGCACGGGGATCATCTTCATGTCCTTGTCGAAGCCGTAGAGCCCTTCGTAGAACGACTTGGCCATCGCCTGCGACAACGTGTCGTTGGCGTCGTAAGGATCGGTCGTCGTGAACGTCGAGGCGACCGCGAACACCACGTCCTTGGCGGCGAAAGCAGGAACGGCGACCAGGGCAGAGAGCCCCAACGCAGCGGCAGCGATGGAACGGACCAGCGATTTCATGATGTGTGCTCCTGGAAAAACCGGACAAGATCCAATAGGCGGTCAATACGCGCCGCCGACGCGATGCCGGGCGACAAAATGACCCGGCCCTACTTCGACCAGCGGCGCAACCACCGGGTTGTCACCGATAACACGAATCGGGCTGGGTATTTCCTCGGATGATAACTCCCTTTTGCGCTGCCGACGCGCCGGGTCCGCCACCGGGACGGCGCTCATCAGCTTCCGCGTATAGGGATGCTGCGGATTGTCGAATACGGCACGGCGCGGTCCGATTTCCACGATCTGCCCGAGGTACATGACTGCGACGCGATGGCTGACCCTCTCGACCACCGCCATGTCGTGGGAAATGAACAGGAATGACAACCCGAATTCGTCCTGCAGGTCAATGAGGAGGTTGACGATCTGCGCCTGGATTGACACGTCCAGTGCGGAAACCGCCTCGTCGGCCACGATGATCTTGGGCTGGAGCGCAAGCGCGCGGGCGATGGCGATCCGTTGCCGCTGGCCCCCGGAGAACTCGTGGGGATAGCGCTGCGCATGGTCAGGGGTGAGCCCGACGTGGCGCAGGAGCCAGGCGACGCGCTCCTCGGCTTCGCTGCCCCTCGCGACGCCGTGCACGTACAACGGCTCCGCGATTGAAAAACCGGCCGTGAGCCGCGGATCGAGCGATGCGAACGGATCCTGGAAAATTATCTGGATATCGCGGCGAAGGGGCCGGAACTCGCTGCTGCCCATCGTGGCGATGTCCTTGCCGTCGAGTTCCATGCTGCCGCCGGCGATGTCGACCAAACGCAGCAACGAGCGCCCGGTCGTCGATTTGCCGCACCCCGACTCCCCGACGAGCCCGAGCGTTTCGCCCGCGCCCAGATCGAAGCTCACGCCCTCGACGGCATGGACCCGTCGCCTGATGCGACCGAAGAGTCCTGATTTGACGTCGAAGCGGGTGGTCAGACCGCGCACCTTCAGCAGCGGGGTACCCCCCCGCCGCGAAGGCGATGGCGGTTTCGGCGGAGGTGCGGTGTCGGGGGCGCTTCGACCATCCAGAAGCACCAGCGGGAATTTGCGCGGAAGGTCCTCACCCTTGAGCGAGCCAAGACGCGGCACGGCCGACAAGAGGGATTTCGTGTAGCGTTGCGACGGCGCGGCGAAGATTCGTTCGGTCGGGCCGTCCTCGACTTTCTCGCCGCGATACATCACGACGACGCGATCGGCGACCTCGGCGACGACGCCCATGTCATGGGTTATGAACATCACCGCCATGTGCATCTCATCCTGCAAGAGGCGCATTAGCGTCAGGATCTGCGCCTGGATGGTGACGTCGAGGGCTGTCGTCGGTTCATCGGCGAGCAAAAGCCGCGGCTTGCACGACAGCGCCATCGCAATCATCACCCGCTGGCGCATGCCGCCGGAAAGTTGATGCGGATAGCGATCGAGGGCGCGTCGCGCTTCCGGCATGCGCACCTGTTCCAGCATTCGCAGGGCTTCAGCGCGGGCCGCGGCAAAGTCCTTGCGCTGGTGAAACCGGATGGATTCCGCGATTTGTTCGCCCACCGTGAACACGGGATTGAGCGAGGTCATCGGCTCCTGGAAGATCATGGCGATCTCCGCGCCGCGGATCGACTGCATCGTCACTGCGTCCGCCTGCGCGAGATCGAGCGTGCTGTCATCAGCGCGGGTGAAATCGATCCCGCCGGTGGCGATCCGCCCACCGCCATGCTCCACGAGACGCATGATCGAGAGCGCGGTGACGGATTTTCCGGAACCGGATTCGCCGACAATGGCTACGGTTTCACCGGCGGTGATGTCGAAGGAGAGGCTGCGAACTGCGGTGACCACCCGCTCGGTCGTGGCGAAGTGAACCGTCAGATCGCGGACGGAAAGTACGGGCAGAGCCACTCTGGGAGTGTCAGACCTTCTCGGGCTCGTGGATCGGGCGCTTCATCAGCAATGCCGGAACCGCTTGCTTGTGGCGGCTGCCGTTGGAGGCGGGGCCGGAGTTGGTAAGCAACGATCCGTTCATCGTGCCCGCAGCGGTCGCCGGACGCGCCGGCTGGTCCGGATTGAGGGCGTAGGCGCGCTCGCGCTCTTCCTGCCGGGTGAGGCCGTTGGTGGCCGGGCGTAAGGTTTCCTCGCGCCGGATGGCTGGAGCGCTGCGGGTGCTTGTGCGGGGGCGCTCGGCAGGTCCGGCGGTGTCACGTGTACTGCGCGGGCGTGTTTCGCGCGGCGCCGCGCGTGGCGCTCGCTGTGCCGCGATGTTCGGGTCGAACCCGTCTGCCGCAACGATCGCCACTTTTTTCTTGAGCAGCTTCTCGATTTCGTCCAGCAGCCGTTCCTCCTCGGGCGCGACGAAGGAAATGGCGCGCCCTGATGCCCCCGCACGGCCGGTGCGGCCGATGCGATGGATGTAGTCTTCCGGCACATACGGCAATTCGTAATTGAGCACGAGCGGGAGGTCGTCGATGTCCAGGCCACGGGCCGCGACGTCAGTGGCGACGAGCACCTGCAGCTTGCCTTCCTTGAACGCGGCGAGCGCCTCCATCCGCGTCTGCTGGCTCTTGTCGCCATGGATCGCATCGGTGATGAGGCCGTCCTTCTCGAGCTGGCGCGCCAGACGCGATGCCCCGTGCTTGGTGCGCATGAAACACAGCACCTGAGTGAGGCTTTCCGAGCGCACCAGGTGCGCGAGCAGTGCGCGCTTGGCGTCCGCCGGCACCTTGTACGCATGCTGGCTCACCGTTTCCGCGGCGGTATTGCGCTTGGCCACCTCGATCAATTGCGGCTCGTTCAGCAACGCATCGGCGAGCTTCTTGATCTCGTTCGAGAGCGTGGCCGAAAAAAGCAGGTTCTGGCGTTTGGCAGTCGCCGGCAGGAGCGCCATGATCCGCTTGATATCCGGAATGAAGCCCATGTCGAGCATCCGGTCGGCTTCATCCAGCACAAAAATCTCGACCTGCCCGAGATAGACGCTCTTTTGCTCGATGTGGTCGAGCAGCCGGCCAGGGGTGGCGACCAGGATCTCGACCCCGCCACGCACAATCGGCAGTTGCTGCTTGATGTCGACGCCGCCGTAGACCACGGTGGAGCGCACGTTGGTGTACTTACCGTAGGTCTTGACGGCTTCCTCGACTTGCACGGCGAGCTCTCGCGTGGGCGTCAGGATGAGGGCGCGCACCGGATGCCGGGCGGGAGACGGGCTGGTGTTGGCCAGTGCCGCAAGCTTGTGAAGGATGGGCAGCGCAAAGCCGGCGGTCTTGCCGGTGCCGGTTTGCGCACCGCCCATGACATCGTTGCCGGCAAGTATCACCGGTATCGCCTGGGCCTGAATGGGGGTGGGAATGGTGTAGCCGGCCTCGGCCACGGCCCGCAATAGCTCGGGCCGCAGTCCGAGCTCGTCAAAGCTCGTTGCGTGCATGCATGCTCCTGACGCGGCCTACCGCCTAAAGCGGTTTCCGGTCCAGGCAGCGGATCGCTTTCTGGGTGACGCGAGCTTGGCCCGTTGCGCGGAGCGAAAAGTTCGCGTGCGGCGGGTCGCTGCGGGTTGGGCGGTGACCGGAACGGCCGCCCGAACCTGAATTGTAATCCTAACCTTCGGATTTAGCAAAACTTTCCCGCCGAATAGTGCTCGCGCAGGCTATAATTGACAGTTTTCCGCGGCCCGGACAAACGCTGTCATTCCCGGCACCCGGGACGCCATTTTCCCGGCTACGAACCGTTCCCGGGTACAAAGAGATTCGGTCATTTCATGTCATCCCACGCCAAGGCGCTGCGCAACATCGCCATCATCGCTCACGTCGATCACGGCAAGACCACGCTGGTCGACAAGCTTCTCGTCCAGTCGGGAACGTTCGCGAAGCACCAGCACGTGACCGAGCGCATGATGGATACCAACGATCTCGAGCGCGAGCGCGGCATCACCATCCTTGCCAAGAACTGCTCGATCCTGTACCGCGGCATCCGTGTCAATATTGTCGACACACCGGGCCACGCCGATTTCGGCGGCGAGGTCGAGCGGGTGCTCGGGATGGTCGACGGCGTGCTGCTGCTGGTCGATGCCGTCGAAGGCCCGATGCCGCAGACGCGGTTTGTCACGCTGAAGGCGCTGCAACTTGGATTGCAGCCGATCGTCGTCATCAACAAGGTGGACCGCCCCGGCGCGCGCGCCGAATGGGTGGTCAACCAGACGTTCGAGCTGTTCGATCGGCTGGGCGCAAGTGAAGCGCAGCTCGATTTTCCGGTGGTCTACGCGTCGGCTCTCCATGGCTGGGCCACCGATGACGTCACCGTCGCAAAGGCCGGCGTGACTCCCGCCAACGCCAACATGGCGCCGCTTTTCGAAACCATCCTCGCCCATGTGCCCGAGCCCATCGGCGATCCGGAGGGTGCGCTGCAGTTCCAGGTAAGCGCGCTCGATTATTCGAGCTATGTCGGGCGGCTCGGCATTGGACGCATCCGGCGCGGGCGAATCGCACCGGGGCAGGAAGTGTCGATCCTGCACGGGCAACCCGCGGCGGGTGAAGTGCCGCCCAAGGCCCGGGTGGGGAACGTGTTCATGTTCGCGGGCATGGAGCGCGTGCCGGTCGACTCGGCGGAGGCGGGCGACATCGTGTTGCTGACCGGTGTCGACGATTTGAGCATTGGCACCACGCTCTCTTCGGTGGAGTCACCCGAAGCACTGCCGCCGATCAAGGTCGATGAGCCCACGCTTTCGATGTACTTCCAGGTCAACACGTCGCCGCTTGCCGGACGCGAAGGCAAATACGTTACCTCGCGTAACCTGCGCGATCGCCTCGAAAGGGAAATCCTCACCAACGTCGCCCTGCGTCTCGAGGGAACGGGCGACACTGATGCGTTCCTGGTTTCCGGTCGTGGCGAGCTCCATCTCACCATCCTGATCGAGAACATGCGTCGCGAGGGCTTCGAGCTTGCCGTGTCGCGGCCCCGCGTCGTCTTGCGCGAGATCGACGGCGTAACCTGCGAGCCTATCGAGTTGTTGTCCGTTGATGTGGAAGAAACGCATCAGGGGGCCGTCATGGAAGCGCTCGGGCCGCGGCGGGCGGATCTCACCAATATGGAGTCCGACAGCCGCGGCCGCACGCGGCTCGAATATCGCATTCCCGCGCGCGGACTCATCGGCTTCCAGGGCGAATTCATGAACCTGACGCGTGGCACGGGTCTCATGAGCCACGTGTTCGATGGCTATGCGCCGATCAAAGGCAATATCCCCGAACGGCGCAATGGGGTGCTCATCTCCCAGGAGGACGGCGATGCCGTCGCCTATGCGCTGTGGAAGTTGCAGGAGCGCGGGCGGATGTTTGTGTCGCCGGGGGAAAAGCTCTACGAAGGCATGGTGATAGGCATCCACAGTCGCGACAACGACCTGGTCGTGAACCCCATCAAGGGCAAGCAGCTGACCAACGTGCGGGCTTCCGGCACCGATGAGGCGGTGCGGCTCGTTCCGCCCATCCCGCTGTCGCTCGAATACGCGGTCGAGTTCATTGCCGACGATGAATTGGTCGAGGTAACGCCCAAGTCCATCCGCATCCGCAAGCGCTATCTCAAGGAACACGAGCGCAAGAAGATGAGCCGGGAAGCCGCGTAGGTAGCTACGCGCATTGCAACGGATCGGAAAGGGCGCCTTGGCGCCCTTTGCTTATTCCCTATCGCGCCACCAAGCCTATTTTTCAATAACTTGCTGAAATTAAAGCGATTTCAGAAGTAATTTGACAGAAATATAAAGGCGATATAACATTTATTATACAAGCACGCGATAGTCTTTATAAGATCGTATACGAACCCTATACCGACTTAACAAATGACCCCGGCGCAGACCGACTTCGGTTCCCGTCTCCGTTCTCTCCGAGCGCGCTTCGGGCTGACGCAGGCGCGGCTCGCGGAACTTATGGGCGTTTCGTTCGTGACCGTCAACCGCTGGGAAAACAGGCAGTCGAATCCCTCGCGGAGTGCGCTCGAAAAGATTGCGCGCGCCGAGCGTCATGGGGTCGACGGGCTCGCAGCCGGTGCGCAACGCGAGCATCAACCATTGTTCGTGCCGAAACCCGCAGTGCTCACGGACACCGCACTCGACTTCTCTGTTGACCCGGAAATCATCCGCGTCGTCGTCGAAGCTGAGCGGCTGAGCTACGGGCATCTCTTCAATCCCGCGTTTGCCACCGAGATATCGCTGATCGATCCGCTGCCACACCAGCGGATCGCGGTCTATCAGCACATGGTCTCGCAGCCGCGGTTGCGTTTCCTGCTCGCGGACGACGCGGGCGCGGGCAAGACGATCATGGCCGGCCTTTATATCCGCGAGATGCTCGCGCGACGGCTCATCCGCCGCGTGCTCGTCGTGCCGCCCGCGGGGCTCATCGGCAATTGGGAGCGCGAGTTGCGCCGGCTCTTCAATCTCACGTTCAAGCTCGTCGTTGGTGCCGATGCGCGCGGTGGCAATCCCTTCGCCGGTCCGAACAGCGATCTCGTCATCGTTAGCATGGACACGCTCGCTGGCGATCGGATGTACTCGAGGCTGCAGGCCGCGGAAACGGCGCCGTACGACTTGGTCATCTTCGACGAGGCGCACAAGCTTTCCGCACGGCGTGATCCGGACGGCACCTTTCACGCGACCGCTCGCTACTGGCTTGCCGAAGCGCTTGCAGGTGTGCGCGGCCTTGGCGAGCGCTGGCGGCTCGGCTGGTCCGCTACGCACCTAGTATTGCTCACGGCCACGCCGCATATGGGCAAGGACTATCCCTACTATTGCCTGTGGCGGCTGCTGGAGCCCGAAGCGCTTTCGACGGACACCGCGTTCGCGGCGTTTCCGCCCGAAGCGCGACAGAAGCGGTTCCTGCGTCGCGTCAAGGAGGAGATGGTCTATTTCGACGGCCGCGCGATCTACCCCCAGCGGATCAGCGACACGCACAGCTACGATCTCACGCAGGGGCCAGACAGCGAGCAGCAGCTCTACGACGAGACCACCGACTACATCCAGAACACGTACAACCAGGCGCGCATCCTCAATCGGAGCGCTGCGCGCTTCGCCGTCGGCGTGTTTCAGCGGCGCCTCGCCAGCTCGACGTGGGCGCTGCTTTGCTCCCTGAAGAATCGCCTTGCGAAACTCGACCGCCTGATCGCGGCGATCCGTGCCGGCGATATCACCGAAGAACAGTTGCAGCAAGGCCAGCGTCGGCTTGACGAAGATCTGAAAGACCCGTTCGAAAATACCGCCGACGAGGAATGCACCGAGGACGGTCGCGAGGAGCACGAGCTCGCCGAGGAAGAGGCTCTCGAAGGCGTGATTGCAGTCTCGCTCTCCCAACTTATTGTCGAACGTGATCGCATCGAGCAACTGATCGCGCTTGCGCAGCGCGTGTACGACAATGGCGAAGAGTCCAAGTTTGAAAAACTGCGCGAGCTCCTTCGCAATGAGCGCTTCGCCAACGAGAAGGTCATCATTTTTACCGAGCACCGCGACACGCAGACGTTCCTCCTGCGCCGCTTCGAGGGCTTGGGCTTCACCGGGCGCATCGCGCAAATACACGGCGGCATGGACTTCCGCGCGCGCGAGGTGCAGGTCGAGCTCTTCAAGAAGCCGCTCGACGAGGGCGGCGCGCAATACCTCGTGTGTACTGATGCGGCGGCCGAAGGCATCAACCTCCAGTTTGCGTGGCTGATGATCAACTACGACATCCCATGGAACCCGGCGCGGCTCGAGCAGCGCATGGGCCGCATCCATCGTTACCTTCAAAAGCACGACCCGGTCATCATCATCAACCTGGTCGCAGGGCGCACGCGCGAAGGACGGGTGCTGAAGACGCTGCTGCAGAAGCTCGAGCTCATCCGCAAGGAGCTGCGCTCGGACAAGGTATTCGACGTTGTTGGCCGGCTGTTCGAGGGCGTGTCGCTGCGCGAGTACCTCGAAAGAGTCACCGAAAGCGTGGAAGGTGCCGAACGGGTCGCCATGGAGCTCGACGGCAAGCTCACCAAGGAGCAGGTCGAGGCGATCGAGGCCACCGAGCGTCGCCTCTACGGTGCGGGGGGCGACGTTCGTTCTCAGCTCGAATCGCTGAGGGCCAACCTGGCGGTCGAAGAGTACCGGCGGCTCCTCCCCGGTTACGTATTGCGCTTCCTCGAGAAGGCCTGCCCGAAGCTCGGCATCGTGCTCGATGGCGATCTAGAGAAGCGCTTTGCGCTGAAAGCCCTGCGTTCGCGCGCGCTCGACCCGCTGCTGTCGGCGATCGAAACCTATCCACCGGCCGCGCAGACGCAGTTCACGGTCTATCGTCCCGACGCAAAGACGGAAGCGATCTTTCTGCACCCGGGCGAACCGGTGTTCGAAGTGTTGCGCCAAACGGTGCTTGCGCAGCTCGGCGCCGCCGCGCGCAAGGGCGGCGTCTTCATCGACGTGACGGCTTCGCAGCCGTACCTGTTTCATGTTGCGCTTGTAACCGTCGTGCGCACCGCCGACTCGGCCGTGTCCGGTCTCGAACGCGAGGAGATTGTCGAGCAACGACTGGTTGCCTTGCAGCAGGAAGTGGGTGGCGCGATCCAGCCGCTGCCAGTCGAGCACTTGTTGCTCCTCAAAGCAGGCGAAGGCATCACCCCGTCCGCGATCGGTCTCGTCGCGGTCGCCAACCAGCTTGCGCAAGCGGCCTCCGACCACCTGCGCCAACGTATTGCCGGCCCGCTCGTAGCGGCGAAACGCGAAGAGGCGCTCGCCACCCAGGAAAGCGACGAACTGTTCGTGCGCCGTGGCTTCGACTACCGGGACGCGGAGCTTGCTGCGGCGCGCTCGCGACGTGGCGGCAAGGCGCGCGCGGGTGACGCCGCCGCGGTCAAGGATGTGGCCGAGATCAAGGAACGGCAGCGCGAGCTTAACGCGCAGCGCGATTCGGCCCTTGCGCGCCTGCACCGTGCGCCCGAGCTGATCGATATCGGGCGCATCGCATTGGTCGCTCACGCGCTCGTAGTGCCCTCCACGCGCCCTGAGGACCGCAAGCACCGCGACGACGCAATCGAGGCCATCGCCATGCAGATCGCGATCGCGCACGAGCAGGCGCAGGGTGCGGACGTGAAGGATGTTTCCAAGCCCCACCTCGCCCGCGCCGCCGGTTTCAGCGAATACCCCGGCTTCGACCTTCATGCGAAGCACGCGGACGGCGAGGAGCGTGCCATCGAAGTGAAAGGCCGTGCCGGCGTCGGCGAGATCGAGTTGACCGAAAACGAATGGGCGCGGGCGTGCAACGAGCGCGGGCGGTATTGGCTGTATGTGGTGTTCGATTGCGGAACGGCGACGCCCAGGCTATATCCTGTGCCGGATCCGTTTGGCAACCTTCTCGGACGCGCGAAGGGCGGCGTGGTGATCGATTTCGATCAAGTGATCCGTGCCTCGCTCCATTAGGAGAGATTACATGGCGCAGCCCGACTTTTTTCACGACCTCTTGGCTCCCGAACTTGCGGAGAATCTCCGGCGGCTCAATCCACATTGGGCAGGGCTTCCGGGTCCAGAGATTCCAAGGTTTCGACGGCATCTTTTTCCGAAAATCGATCGGAGCCTTCGTAGCGGGATGACACCTGCGATCGTGCTTCGAGGCACGCGACGCGTAGGGAAGACGATTCTGGTCAGGCAGGTTATCGAGGAGATGCTGGCCGAAGGTATTGCTGCCAATCGAATCCTGTACGTTCCATTCGATGAGATAGCCAGCCTCGGCAAGTTGCGGGACCCAATTCTTACTATCTCGCGGTGGTACGAGTCTCGTGTTCTCGGGCGCACATTGAACGAAGCGGCTCGTTCCGAGGGCACGGCCTTTCTGTTATTTGATGAGGTGCAGAACCTCGACGCGTGGGCACCGCAGATCAAGCACCTCGTGGATAACAACACCGTGCGGGTGCTTCTCACCGGAAGCTCTTCGCTTCGGATTGAAGCGGGCCGCGATAGCCTGGCCGGCCGGATTACTACTTTCGATCTGGGGCCGCTATTTCTTCGCGAGATCGCGGAGTTGGCCTTTTCGGGCCAGACTCGACCCCATTGGGAAGACAACGGGGCGGACCGCCTGAGCGACCCGGCATTCTGGGCGGAGGGCGTGAGCAAGGCGAAGGCTGAGCGGGACCTCCGATTGCGCGCGTTCAGTGCTTTTTCTGCGCGTGGCGGCTACCCGATTGCCCACGAGCGCAGCGACGTGCCATGGCCGGAGATAGCGACCTACCTCACCGAGGCGATCATAAAGCGGGCGATTCAACACGATCTAAGGCTTGGACCGCGCGGCAGGAAGCGCGATGAGAAACTGCTCGAGGAGGTTTTCCGGTTGTGCTGTCGATATGCCGGTCAGGCGGCCGGGCAAAGCGCATTTGTGCCCGAGATTCAACAGGCGCTCGCAGGCAACATCGGTTGGAGCCGCGTCCTGACCTACATGAAATTCCTCGATGGGACGCTGCTGGTTCGCCTTGTTCCGGCAATGGAGCTAAGGCTCAAGAAGCGCAAAGCACCGGCCAAAATCTGCCTAAGTGATCACGGCCTGCGGGCAAGCTGGCTGCACGAGATCGTTCCGCTGGACTCGGCGGGATTGAATGCCAATCCCCATCTTACCGACCTTGCCGGCCATCTCGCGGAAAGCGTTTTGGGATATTTCCTCTGTTCGATTCCGAATCTGGAGCTGGCGCATTTTCCGACGCGTGGTGCGGAACCCGAGGTGGATTTCGTGCTTACGGTCGGGACCAGGCGAATCCCGATCGAGGTCAAATACCGCCGGCGCATTGACCCCCACGACGACACCCGCGGTCTGCGCGCTTTCCTCGAAAAAACCGTTTACAACGCTCCGTTTGGGCTACTGGTAACGCTTGATGACGATGTTCCCGTATTGGATCCGCGAATCATCCCTATCTCGCTGTCGTCCTTGCTCTGGATGAGGTAATCGCGTGAATGGAAAGCGCCTCATCGAAGTAGCCTTCCCTC
>JANXZT010000250.1 GCA_025355395.1 Betaproteobacteria bacterium | reverse complement strand
CGTTGTTCACACCGACGATGACGTTCAGGCGAGCTTGTCAGCCTTCCGTTCCGCGCTCCGACGAGTGCACAGCGCCTCCCGCACGGGCCGGGTACTGGCTCGTGAGTGAAGCCTGCGGGTCGGCGCGCGGTTCTCCGTTGGGCAGCGCGACGTCGCACTGACGGAAGATTCTCGTCTTGCATTGACGGCAGACCTCGCTATCCAGCCGCGGGTAGAGTTGATCGATCACGTTGGGACCCATCGCAAAGAGGTTCTGCTCGCCGACGTCATCGAGCGCGCCGCTCTGGCGCATCGTTGCGACGATTTCGGCCTTCAGTCGATGAAAGTAAAGTCCGCCGCCCATCGCCCGCCGGCGCTTCGCCTCCTCGGCGAGCAGGGTCATGCCCGCCGCATCGACGAAGTTGATTCCGGGCGCCAGGATGAGCACGTGCTTGTGCGCGGGATTCGCTTCGTCGATGCCGTGGAGGCTATGCTGCACGTGATCAACGGCGCCGAAGTAGAGGGGTCCGTCCACGAAGATCATCTTCAGCTGGCAGCATTCCGGCTCGCGCTCGCGCGGCACGAAATGATAGGCGCCTTGTCCGGGTGCAGGAACGGCGGTTTGGATCGCGGGCCGCGACGTGCGATTGAGGAACAACATGAGCGACAGGATCACGCCGATATAGATGGCGAATTGCAGCTCGATCAGAAGCGTCGCGACGAACGTGACGATGAGCACGGCGGTCTCGGCCCGGCTGGTACGGACGATCGAGCGGATCACCGGCCCGTCGATCAGCGAGTACGCCACCATGAGCAGGACGCCCGCCATCGCGGCGACCGGCAGATAGGCGGCGAGCGGGGCCACGAACAGGACGATGGTGCCAAGGAAGAGGGCCGCAAACACCGCCGCCAGCGGTGTCTTGGCGCCGACATCGTAGTTGAGGCCGCTGCGCGTGAACGAGCCGCTCGTCACATAGGCGGAAAAAAAGGTCCCCATGATGTTCGACAGGCCCTGACCGATGAATTCCTGATTCGCGTCCAGGCGCTGGTGCGATTTCAATGCAACGGCGCGGGCAATGGAGAGCGCTTCAGTCAGTCCCAGCAGCGCGACGGCCACCGAGCTCGAGCCGATCTTCCGGATCGCGTCGAACGACAGATCCGGCATGGACAGCGGCGGCAGCCCCGCGCGCAGCGCC
The DNA here is from genome assembly GCA_025355395.1 of Betaproteobacteria bacterium. Taxonomy (GTDB): domain Bacteria; phylum Pseudomonadota; class Gammaproteobacteria; order Burkholderiales; family Casimicrobiaceae; genus CAIWHR01. Next base: position 3,532 of record JANXZT010000250.1, on the reverse strand, counting down.
CCCACCGTTTCGATCCGCGTATTGGCGGCGCCAACCAGCCAATCGAGCGCCGCCGCGAAGATGCTGGCGACGAACATCGCGGTGATCATGTACGGCAGCCGCGGCACAAATCGCCTGACGAGCGCGCCGGTGACCAACGTCACCGTCGCGACCAGCGCGACGTAGATGTTGGTGTCGGGGAGCTGGTGGAAAAGCTCGACCAATGTGTGGACGAACGTGGCGCCGCGCGTGATTTGCACCCCGAAATAGTTCTTGAGTTGACTCGTCGCGATCAGCACGGCGGCCCCCGACGTGAAGCCGATCACCACCGTGTTGGAAACGAAATTGACCAGCGTTCCCATCCGCATGATGCCCATGGCTAGCTTGCACAACCCGGCCACCAAGGTGAGCGTGAGCGCAAGCGCGACGTAGTCCGGGCTCCCGGGCGCGGCAAGCGGGCTTAGGGTCGCGAACACCACGATCGATGCGGTCGCCGTCGGTCCGGAGACGAGATGCCACGACGAGCCGAAGAGTGCGGCGACGATCGCCGGAACCATCGCAGCATAGAGCCCATACTGCGCAGGCATGCCGGCGATGGTGGCGTAGGCAATCGCCTGCGGCAGCACCAGGATCGCGCCCGTCAGGCCGGCAATGGCGTCGAAGCGCAGCGTGCCCGGTGTTACCCGGTGCCACCAGCCGATGAACGGGACGAGCGCGCGGAGCGAGACACTGCGGTCGGGATGGGCACGCACGGCGGCGGGGCGGATCCGGAGCGTGAACGAATGCGGACGCGGCTGTCGCTCGCGTGATCGCTTGGAGGCTAGCCTGCCATGACCCTTTTCGCCGCGTCCCGGTTGGCGGCGAAACGTTCGGCGGACTGAATCGTGTTCACCAACAACATGGTGACCGTCATCGGGCCCACGCCGCCGGGCACTGGCGAAATATACGAGGCCTTTTCGCGGATGGCGTCGAAATCCACGTCGCCGACGAGCCGTCCGTCAGGCAGCCGGTTGATGCCTACGTCGATCACAACGGCGCCGGTCTTGACCATCGGTGCTGTAATGAGCATGGGCTTGCCCGCGGCGACGACCAGAATGTCGGCGAGGATCGTGAACTGCGCGAGATCGCGGGTCTTGATGTGGGTGATGCAGACGGTGGCATCCTTTTTCATCAGCATCATCGCCATAGGCTTGCCGACGATGTTGCTCGCACCGACCACGACGACGTTCTGGCCCGAGATGGGGATGTTGCTGTATTCGAGCATGCATTGCACGCCGAATGGGGTGCAGGGCGGAAACACGGTGTCTCCTGCGACCAGCGCACCCACGTTGTAGAGATTGAAGCCGTCGACATCCTTTTCGACCGCAATCGCTTCGAGCACGCGGCGGCTGTCGAACTGCGGTGGAAGGGGAAGCTGGACGAGGATGCCGTGGATGGCAGTATTCTCGTTCAGTCGGGCAATGAGATCGAGTACGGCCTGCTCCGGCGTGCCCTGCGGAAACTCGTGCTTCTCCGAATGGATGCCGATATCGGCGCACGCCTTCGTCTTGTGGCGCACGTACACCTGGGACGCCGGATTGTCCCCGACGATGATGACGGCAAGCCCAGGCCGCACGCCTTGATCGCGTAGCGCATCGACCCGGTGCTTCCACTCGGCGCGTACACGCCTCGCAATATCGTTGCCGTCGATGATTTTCGCTGTCATGAATATGAGCTTTCGATGTGCGCTAGGCCGGTTGGGGATGGACAAGTCCCCGGACGATGAACAGCAGTATGCTGACCCCCATGAAGAGGTAGGCGAGCTGGTGGAGGCGACTGATCCATACCGGATTAACCGGCCCGCGCGCCTGCAGACCCATCGCGATGAGCGAAGCCACGCCGCCTACCACCGCGCAGCCGACGATCACTTCGTGCGCCAGCAGCCAGGCCAGGTGGTTCACGGCCAAGCCCGATATTCATTCCGCCGCGACACGCCGTCGCTTTGAATAGGCGTCCACGAAATCCGCCGCCGCCTTGCTGCCCCCGGCGAACGACTTCATCGCTTCCTCGTGCAGCAACGACAACGCTTCCATTTTCACCGCGTTGGCGCGGTCGTCGTCGACCATATGCACCAGGCTGCGCGGGCGCGGGATATCGACCTCGATCACGGCCCGTACCTTGGTCGGCACGTTGGTCATGATCAGCAGGCGGTCGGCGAGGAAAATGGCCTCGTCGATATCGGTGGTCACGAAAAAATTGGTTCGCCCCGACTCTTCATACAGCCCGGCGTAGTACTCCCACATGAGCTCCTTCGACATGGCATCGAGGCCGCGGAAGGGCTCGTCGAGGATCATGATCTGGGGGTTGTTGATCATGGCGCGCGCAAGCTCGGCCCGCCGCTGCATGCCGCCCGAAAGCTGCGCGGGATACTTCTTGCGGAATGCCCTCAAGCCCACCTTGTCGAGCAGGGTCTCGGCCAGCGTCCGCGCTTCCTTGGTGTTCTCCCCGCGCGCGCGCGGCCCGTACATGATGTTGTCGTAGGTCGTCATCCACGGAAACAGGGCGCTTTCCTGGAAGACTACCAAACGGTCTTTACCGGGACCGGTGATCGGTTTGCCGTCGAGCGTGATGGTGCCGCGGGTCGGCTTCTCGAAGCCGGCGAGCAGCCGGATCAGCGTGCTCTTGCCGCAGCCGGACGGACCGATCATCACCGTGAGCTTGCTGCGCTCGATGGTAAACGAGCAATCTTCGACGACCGCCTTCGTGAACAGGCCCTCACCGTAGGACTTGTGCACCCCGGTGACCTTGATTTCACCGGCCTGCACTTTCAACGACGGCGACGATGCGACTTGCGTGGTTTTGGGCGCGGCGGTCATGTCATCTCCTAACGGGTCTTGATCCACGGCGTGAAATAGCCACCCAACATCCGCAGCATCTCGCTGCAGATATAGCCGGCAATGCCGATGCTGATCATCCCGACGACGATCTGCTCATACGCGCCGCCGACATAGGAATTCCAGATGAAGTAGCCGAGCCCGCCGCCGCTGCCGCCGCTGCTGCCGCCGCCGCCGGAAATCATTTCCGCGGCGACCACCACTTCCCAGGTAATGCCCATGCCGACGGCGGAACCGACCACGATCGAGGGCAAGGTCCCCGGCAGCACGATTCGGCGGAAGATATCCCACTGCGACGCGCCCATCGCCTGTGCCGACTGGAAGTAACGAATGTCGATCGCCTTGGCGCCGCCCAGCACGTTGATCACGACGGTGAAGAACGCGCCGAGGAAGGTGACGAAGGTGATGGACAGCTCCTGCGTGGGCCAGAAGATGATCGACGCGGGAACCCAGGCCAGCGGCGGAATGGGTCGCAATACTTCGAAGGTCGGGAAAAAGGTGTTGTTGAACGGGCGACTCACCGCCATCAGGAGCCCGAGGGGTATGCCGACGACCATGGCAGCAACGAACCCGGCCAGTACCCGAAGCAGGCTCAGATACCAACTCTGCCAGTAGCCCACGTCGCCGATCAGCCGGGCCCACACCTTGAGTACCGCCGTTGGCGACGGCACGTGGCCGAC